>DAIQQT010000003.1:0-19804 GCA_036786685.1 Trichlorobacter sp. | reverse complement strand
GCAGTCTGCAGAGCTCAGCCCTGGTGCGGTAATCACCATTGCCAAACCGCTTTGCAGACTGTTGCAGAATACGTAATGGCCGTAATGCCTGCCTGATAACAGGTGCCATCAGACCACAAAAAGAAACCAGACCAACCAGCAGGAAGAGCCCCTGCAACTTCAGCGAGCGCCAGAACAACGCCTGTTCTTTACCGGGCGAATAACCCAGGATCAATTCGCCGTAGGAGCGTCCACCAGCTTCTACCAACGTGCTTTCACGACGCTTATGGATATCGGTCAATTCTGCAAACCAGGCCGGAACCGGATTCTTTGAAGCGGCGTCAACCACCTCCAGCACCCTGCCGGACTGATCGGTCCAACGGATCAGATAGATACGCTCATGCTTTACCGTACTGCGGAAGATCCGCTCAATGCTGCGATAGTCACCTGAAGCAGCATTACCTGAAACCACAACACTAAGATCCCGCAGTTGATCATACAACTCTTCCCTGATCCGTTCACGCAGGCTGTCCAGCTCATGCAATGCCTGAAACCAGATCAACAGAGAGGTGATGACAAACATGACAAAACCGCTGACCAGCAGCAGACGTGTGAACAAACTCAGGCGGGGCAGTTTAAAGGGGCTGATCATTGGAAGGCTCCGATGCCACGTCATATGGCCCAAAATGCTATTTCACTGCAATTTCCAGTCAGCCCCGCTGTGTAGTTGCTGCGGTAGCTCCTGTCACCAACGCCAACTCTGCCAGCAGCAGTTCAATATCAACCGGCTTGGCGATGTAGCTGTCAAACCCTTCTGCCAGAATCCGTTCACGGTCTCCCCGCAGGGCATGGGCCGTCAGGGCGATTACAAGGGTATGGCTCCCCCGCTGCTGTTCTTCCCGGCGGATCATCCGGGTGGCCTCAATGCCATCCAGCACCGGCATCTGGACATCCATCAAAATGCAGTCCCAGCGCGTACTCCGCCATTGCTCAACAGCCTGCATGCCATCCGCCACCGTGGTAACCTGATGTCCCAGGCGACTCAGAATGGCGGTCATGCTACGGGCATTGATCAGATTATCCTCTGCCAGCAGGATCTGCAGAGAATGGGACGGCTTGTGCTCCGGGAGCATTGTTTTAACCGGGGACAGGGCCGGTTCCGGCCGTTTCTGAAGCAGAAACGGCAGTTCAACATGGAAGCAGCTGCCAACCCCTTGCGTGCTTTCAGCCCAGATCCGTCCCCCCATCAGCTCAACCAGACGACGGCAGATGGAAAGTCCCAGGCCGGTACCGCCATACCTGCGGGTGGTTGAGCTGTCTGCCTGCTCAAAGGGGGCAAAGATCCGCTCCATTGCAGCGGCTGAAATACCTATTCCGGTATCCCGCACGGACAGGCGCAGGGTTACCCTGTTGCCCTCCCGTGAAACCTGCCTGACTTCAATGCGGATCTGCCCCTGTGCCGTAAACTTGACAGCATTGCCCAGCAGGTTGAGGATGATCTGCTTTACCCGCAAGGCATCCCCCTGCAGGATATCCGGCAGTTCTTCAGACAGGTTACAGACCAGCTCAAGTCCCTTCTGGCGGATGGGGTAGGCTTGGGCCCCGACCACTTCATGAATGGTCTGACGCAGGGAGAAATCTGCAAACTCAAGCTCAAGTTTACCTGCCTCGACCTTTGAGATATCAAGAATATCACTCAGTATCGTCAACAGGCTTTTGGCGGACAACTCCACGTTCTCCAGATACTCATCCTGCTCAGGGTCAAGTTTTGTTGAACGCAGCAGGTGGGCCATGCTGATGATCCCGTGCATCGGGGTACGCAGTTCATGGCTCATGTTGGCCAGAAACTCAGACTTGGTCCGGCTGGCAGACTCGGCCCGTTCCTTGGCTTCCTGCAGTGCAGCCTCACTCTTTTTCCGTTCCGTGATATCCCGTACCAGTCCCAGATTATAACCCTGACCATTAAACTCAAGATAGTTGGCCGTTACCTCAACCGGATAGATACGGCCTGCCTTGGTTTTGTGACGCCCTTCAAAGGTCTGGCTGCGTTGCACGGTCAGCTGCTGCCAGAGGGCAGGCCATTGTTCCGCCGGAAAGTCGATATCAACATCGGCAATCCCCATGGTCAGCAGCTCTTCACGACTGTACCCGGTGGCGCGGCAGGCCTCCTGGTTGACATACCTGAAACGGGCATCTTTATCGGCCATATAGGCGGCTTCATGGACCGTATCCAGGGCAAAGTTCAGCAGGGCCATCTGCTGTTCGATCGCCTTCCGTTCCGTAATAACCTCTTTGATGGCGACAAAGTTGATGATGGTGCCGGTATCATCAAGCAGGGGGGTGATGGTGGCCTGTTCCCAGAATTCAGTGCCATCCTTGGTCCTGTTCAGCAGCTCACCCCGCCAGGGCTGGCCGGAGGTAATGGTCTGCCAGAGTTCGGCGTACACGGATGGAGGGTGATGGCCTGATTTGAGGATGCCGGGGGTCCGGCCAATGGCCTCTTCCGGGCTGTACCCGGTTACTTCGCAAAAGCGCGGGTTAACATACTGGATCAGCCCGTTTGAATCGGTGATCACCACGATATTGGCACTTTGCTCTACTGCCAGTGAAAGGCGCTTCAGGGCGATTTCTGCCTGCTTGCGCTCGGTGGTATCAATGATGCTCCAGACAACCCCGGTCGCGCCATCCTGCAACTGCAGTTTGACCCCGGTTAAATAGCACCAGAAAATAGTGCCATCCTTGCGACGCATCGGGTATTCAGCTGTCAGGTGCGTTTTCCCGTCGCGGACCTGCCGAAAAGTGGGGGCCCAGTCTTCGTAATGCTGCTGATCAACATGCAGCATCTGAACAGATTGCCCGACCAGCTCCGCTTCCGTGTAGCCGAACAAATGGCAAAACTGCTGATTGACCTTCAACATCAGACGCTCTGAGGAGACAATCAGGTTGCCGGTGCCGTTGTGTTCAAACAGCGCCTGCAGGTGGCTGCGTTCTGCAAGCAGCTCTTCTTCAGCCTGCTTGCGATCACTGATATCAGTCAGACTCCAGACCACCCCCACCGTGCCATCAGGCAACGCAAGGGAGCCACCGGAGATAACCGTCCAGAACCTGCTGTCATCTTTACGGCGATACTGGTACTCAATCTGCGCCATTGGTCCGTTGGAACGGGCATCTCTGAACCACTGGCCAAACCGTTCATACTGTTCCTGATCAAGGTGCAGGAGCGCCGCACTGCGGCCAATCAGCTCATCTCTGTGGTAGCCGAACATCTCGCACAGACGGCGGTTCACCTCAACAATCACCCGTTCTGACGAGACAATCAGGATCCCTGCGGTTGTGCGCTCAAGCAGCGCCTGCTGAAACCCCTGCTGCAGCTTCAGGTGGCGGTAGCGCTGCAGCACAACGGCCAGGCCAACCACAAGCGCCAGGATCAGCAAACAGGAGAAAACGGTCAGGCTACTCATGGGATCCCCCGGTCACGAGCTGCATGGTTGCCAGCAAAAGCGCAACATTTACCGGTTTGGAGACATGGGCATCAAACCCCTCTGCCAGCAGTCGCTGGCGTTCATCAGTAAAGGCATGGGCGGTCAGGGCGATAATCGGCAGATGGCCGCCGCTTTGCTGCTCCTGGCGGCGGATAATTCCGGTGGCGACATCGCCCCCCAGTACCGGCATCTGGATATCCATCAGGACAACATCAAACTGCTGCTGCGCCACCCGTTCAAGCACCTGCTGGCCATTTTCCACTGCGGTGACCTGATGCCCCAGCCGTTCCAGCAGCTTGACAATGAATTCGGAGCTGATCTGATTATCCTCTGCCAGCAGGATGGCCAATGGTCGCAGCGACTGACCGGTTGCAGATTCATTGGGCAGCGTTGGCTGCTGCAGGGCCGGGGGCTCAGGTACCATAAACGGCAGTTCCAGATGGAAGCTGCTGCCGACCCCTTCCTGACTTTCCGCCCAGATCCGCCCTCCCATCAGCTCCACCAGGCGGCGG
The DNA here is from genome assembly GCA_036786685.1 of Trichlorobacter sp. GTDB lineage: Bacteria > Desulfobacterota > Desulfuromonadia > Geobacterales > Pseudopelobacteraceae > Trichlorobacter. The sequence continues at coordinate 15,831 of DAIQQT010000003.1, read as the reverse complement.
CAGATGGCAAGCCCCAGTCCGCTGCCGCCGTACCTGCGGGTGGTGGAGTTATCGGCCTGTTCAAAGGGGGCAAAGATCCGCTCCAGCTTGTCCGGTGCCATACCGATACCGCTGTCGCTCACACTCAGAAGAACCACCGCCCTGCCGTTAGTACGTGCCACCTGCTTCGCAGCAAGGGTAATCCTGCCCTGCTGGGTAAACTTGATCGCATTGCCCAGCAGGTTCAGCAGGATCTGCCGCGTCCGCATCTGGTCACCCAGCAACAGCTCCGGCACCCCGTCATCAAGATCGATCTGAACCGCAAGGTTCTTCTGGCTGATCTCAAACTGCTGGCTTGCCACCAGTTCAGCAATACAGTTACGCAGTGAAAAGGAGACCTTCTCCAGCACCATCTTGCCAGCTTCGACTCTGGAGAGATCCAGTATGTCGCCAATCAGGGTGATCATGCTGTTGGCCGAGTTTTCAATGCAGGCAAGGTACTTTTCCTGTTCCGGGTTGAGGTCAGTGGCCCCCAGCAGATGGGCCATACCGATCACGCCATTCATCGGGGTGCGCAGTTCATGGCTCATATTGGCCAGAAACTCGCTTTTGGCCCGGTTGGCCGCCTCGGCGGCCTCCATGGCCTGCCGCAGCTCATCTTCAACCTGCTTGCGGTCACTGATGTCGATCACGCTCCAGACAACCCCCTGATCGCCATCGGGCAGGGTCAGCCGCACCCCGGTAAAGACGCACCAGATAATGCTGCCATCCTTGCGACGTGAGGGATGTTCTGCATTCAGATGGGTACAGCCGTTGCGGGCCTGGATAAAGCGGGGAGCCCAATCCAGGTAGTGCTGTTCATCAAGATGCAGCATACGGACCGACTGCCCCAGCAGTTCCTGTTCCATGTAGCCCAGCATCTCACAGAACTGCCGGTTTACCTGCACGATCCTGCGGTCCGAGGAAACGATCAGATGCCCGGAACCGCCATGCTCAAACAGGGTCTTCAGGTAGTTGCGGTCGGTCTCAAGCGCCTGTTCAACCTGTTTGCGCTGGGTAATGTCCCGGCCCACCACAATCAAACCTTTGCGCCTGCCCTGACTGTCAAAGGTGGGAACCTTAATGACATCGAAAATATTGGTACTGCCATCGGGGCGGGGAATTATCTCATCAGAGCGGGAAAGGCTACCCTTGCGCCAGGCGATCTCATCGCTGGCCTCACAGCCTAAAAAGGCGTCACGGTAAAATCCGCTGTAGTCGGCAAGTTCTGAATCCTTCTTGCCCCGGTAGTCCACCCCCTCCAGCTGAAACAGTTGCAGGTCAAATTCATTGGCCTCAAGCCAGCGGCCTTCGGCATCCTTGAAACAGACAATGTCAGGCACCGCATTGATCAGGGTACGTAACTGTTCTTCTCTGGCAATCAGTTCACGCTTGGTTTTTTCCTGCTCATCAATCACTGCCTGCAACCGCCTGCTGAGGTTGCGAAACAGGATAACCAGCACCGACAAAAAACAGAGCAGACATATCAGAATGATCCGTTCAATCATGAATGTTCCCTTGCAATCGGTAGCTCAACACTAAAACAGCTCCCTTTGTCCGGCTCTGACGTTACCCGGATACTGCCACCCATCAGCTCTGTCAGACGTTTGCAGATGGCAAGCCCCAGACCGGTGCCGCCAAACTTGCGGGTGGTTGATCCATCAGCCTGGGTAAACGGGTCGAATATCTGCTTCTGCTGTTCTTCAGCGATACCGATACCGGTATCGCTGACTGCTATCAGCACCCTGGCCGGCCTGTCTTCTTCCGCCACCAGATAACGGGCGCTGACCGTGACAACACCCTGGTGGGTAAATTTGATGGCATTACCCAGCAGGTTCAGGATGATCTGCCTGAAACGTAGCGGGTCCCCCTGCATCTGGTCCGGCAGGTCATCCGCCAAGCTGCAGCGACTTCTGGCGGGCATTGGCGCTCTGCATGGCTACGACTTCTTCAAGTAGCAGCCTGACCGGAAAGCTGATCTCCTCAAATTCAATTCGACCGGCTTCGATCTTGGAGAGATCAAGAATATCATTGATCAATGAGAGCAGGGTACTGGAGCAAAGCTCCATATTCTGCAGATACTCCTCCTGTTCCTGGTTCAATGCGGTGTAGCGCAGCAGCTGTACCATACCAAGCAAACCGTTCATAGGGGTGCGGATCTCATGGCTCATGTTGGCCAAAAACTCGCTTTTGGCGCGGTTGGAAGACTCAGCGGCATACCGTGCGTCCAGCAGCTGTTCCTCATAGCGCTTGCGCAACGAGACATCACGGGAAAGCACCACAAAGCGCGGCTGGTCGGTAATAGTTCCAGACTTGCGGGCAACCGACAACTCAAACCAGGCCTCACCGTCAGGAAGCGGCAGCCGGATCTGCCGACCATGGGAATGACCGTTTGCATGGGCCTCCTGCAGTGCCTCAAGACACTCCTCGGCAGCCGCTACAGGCAACATATCCTGCACCGTTAGCCCCACCAGCTGCTCAGGCGACGCAGCCAGCTTGTCAGCATGACGGGCGTAACAGGCGTAGTAGCGACCATCCAGCCCCAGTTCAAACAACAGGTCCGGCACGGCCTGGATCAGGCTGGCCAGGTTGCTACGTTCCTGCTCCAGGGCCTGTTCAGTGGCAATATGGCGTTCCATCTGCAGAAACAGCTGACAGACCAGCAGTGTGGCAACAGGATAGACCAGCAGTACCGGTAGCGTGATCTTGGCCAGCACCACCTGCGCAACTGCCGCTGGCAGAAAGCACATACAACCAAGCATCCAGAGATGCACCAGCAGGCCAAAGGCGTACAACCCGGCTATGCCGACAAGCTTTGGACGGTACTGCCGCAGGTAATACCCGCCCACCCCGATACCGGCGGTGCCGATAATGACCGCCACTCCCACCAGTGCCCCGACGCCGCCCAGCCAGTAACGGTAGCCGGCTGCCATGACAACAGCAACCGCTGCAGCAACAGGACCACCAAACAGCCCTGCCACAGACAGTATAATACTGCGGCCATCAAAGATCAGCCCCGGCTGCAGGGTCACCGGGGTCATCATCCCCACCAGGGCGACACTGCCAAACAGCAGGCCGGACAACAGCGCATAGCCGCTTCCCTGATGCCGGATACGCCGTATCAGCAGGCCATGTACAAAGCTTAGTGCCACCAGTAATGCTATGTTCTGTATCAGAGAAAGATAGATCATCTGCTAAGCCTCAAGAGAGGAGGTCACACGCTTCAAGACCTCGACAATCTGAGGCATCCGAAAAGGTTTGGAGAGGTAGCAATCAAAACCGGCTGCCAGCAATCGCTCCTGATCACCCCGTAGGGCGTGAGCCGTCAAGGCAACAATCGGCGTATGGCGTCCTTGCGGTTCTTCCTGACGAATCTGCTGCATAGCCTCCTGCCCGCCCATAACCGGCATCTGCACATCCATCAAGACCAGATCAATACCGCCAGCATGCCAGCATTTCACCGCTTCTTGACCGTTCCGGGCCATCTTGATGCTATGCCCTAATTTTTTCAAAACACCTACCGTTAAAGCCATATTCAACTCATTATCTTCTGCCACCAGGATAGTAAGAACCGGCCCATCCCATGCAGCAAGGTTAGCCAATCCCTGTTGTGCAGCGCTACTGCCTGCCGCCGGGCTCAGTCCAAATGGCAGTTCCAGACAGAAGGTACTTCCGGCACCCGGTCTGCTTTCAACGGTAATAGCCCCGCCCATCATATCTGCCAGCTTGCGGCAGATGGTCAGCCCCAGGCCGGTGCCGCCAAAACGCCGAGTGGTACTGGTGTCTGCCTGTTCAAAGGGAGAAAAGATTTTTCCCTGCACCTCTGCAGACATACCAATACCGGTATCAATCACCCTGACACTAAACGTCCCCCGGTAATCCAGGCGTTCTACCATGCTGACCTTGATGGTAATGCCGCCCTGTTCGGTAAATTTAATGGCGTTACCCAGCAGGTTCAGAAGGATCTGCTTGAAGCGCAACTGGTCACCATTGACGATTTCAGGCAGATCAGCTGCCAGATCCGTGACCATCTGCAGGCGCTTACGGTGAACGTTGGAAATCTGGGTGGCAACAACATCATTAATCGCCTTTTTAAGCGAGAAATCTGCGTACTCCAGTTCGATCTTACCTGCCTCAATCTTTGAAAGATCAAGGATATCGTTAATCAGAGACAGCAGGTTATCTGCAGAGATCTCAATATAGGACAGATACTCCTTTTGCTCAGCGCTCAGTTCCGTAAAGTCAAGCAGCTGCGCCATTCCGATGATTCCGTTCATAGGCGTGCGAATCTCATGGCTCATATTGGCCAGAAATTCGCTCTTGGCCTGATTGGCGCTGTCTGCAGCCTGGCGGGCCAACTCCAACTCTGCCTCATGACGCTTGCGTTCCGTAATGTCATGGGCAACATGGACAGTGGCCGCATAGCTGCCGTCAAGGTCAAATATGGGGGTGGTGGTCACCTGAAAATAGCTGCCCAGGTGCTCCACCAGAATCTCCACCATATGTTCGCCATGGTCCTGCAGGGTCATTTTTTGAGGACAAAACTCCGGTGGTTCATCGGTGCCATGCATACAGAAATTGCAAGCGCTGCCGATGGCCTGCTCTCTGAATGCACCAAGACGCTGCAGGGCTGCCTGGTTGATCTGGGTAATCCGATGGTTGCGGTCAATGATAAAGATCAGGTCCGGCATGGCATTAAAGGTCCGTTCCCACTCATCACGGCTGCGCCGCAGCTCATCCTCTGCAGCCTTGCGGGCGGTCACGTCACGGGCCACGCCAATCATGCCGACTACAGCGCCTTCAGCGTTACGAAATGCCGTCTTGGTGCTTTCAAACAGAACCTGCGTACCATTGGGCAGTGTTACCGGAATTTCATAGGAAACCGGCTGATCCGCCGCCATGGCCTCCTGATCTTTCCGTCGGACATACGCTGCCAGCTCCTGATCGACCAGCAGTTCCTGATCGGTATGCCCGACGATCTGCTCCCCTGGCAGGGCGATAAACTTTTTGGCATACTGTTCATTGCATCCCAGATAGACGCCGGCTCTATCCTTATAAAAGATCAGATCAGGGACGGTATCTATCATGGTATGCAGAAAGGTGCGCTGTTCATTCAGAGACCGTTCGCGCTCATCCCGCTGGTTGATCAAAACCTCAATGGTGGTGGCCATTTCGTTAAAGGCCATAATGCAGGTATCAAGCTCAGGAATCCGGCACAGCTGGGCACGGGTACTGTAAGCGCCGTTGCCAAACTGCTCTGCGGCAGTTCCCAACTGGAGTAACGGCCGCAGCGCCCGCCGGATGGTGGGGGCCATCAGGGCCACAAAGACGCCCAGCCCCCCCAGCAGGAACAGCGTCTGAATCTGCAATGAACGCCACAACACCGCCACTTCATTCTGGGGTGAGTGGGCCAGGCTTAAGGTGCCATAAGGCCGTCCCCCAACATCCAATGCGGCTGATTCTCTACGTTCACGGATATTGGTAAGGCTTACAAACCAGGCTGGAACAGTTGCCTTTGGCTGCAGATCAACCGCCTCAACAACCGTGCCCACCGGGTCAGTCCAACTGATCCGATAAATATGCCGACGTTTTACGTTGGTACGAAAGGCGGCCTGAATAGAGGCATAATCGCCCAGAAGAGCGTTTTCACTGACCAGTTGCGTCAACTCCCGCAGCTGATCATGCAGCTCTTCATCAATCCTGCTGCGCAGATCATTGATCTCATGGGCCACCTGAACCCAGACCAGCAACGAGGTGGTGACCAGCATCACAAACCCGCTGATGAGCAGCAGACGGCTAAAAAAACTTACACGCAACAGGCCTAACCTCTTGATCATTGGCGGGGCTCCGGAACGGCGGTCTGTTTAAAAAACTCCCACTGATTACGGTATTCTTTGTTTGTTGCACGCACAAAACCAAAGGGGGGCTGCTGACCGATCAGGGCACCCGCTTTTTCAAGTATCTGCAGAACTTCTGGATCATGGGACATGCTGACCAGAGCATCAACTACTGCTGCTGCGGTCCTGGCCGGAACCCGGGGGTGCGCTGCAATTGGCAGATTCAGGTACTCCACGGACTGCCAGATTATTCGATAACGACACTGCTCCCGCGTAGCATAGGAGCGCATCACCTGCGAATTAACACCGGCTGCAGCCACCCGGCCTGCCTTGAGCTGCGCCATGATCCCTTCCTGGTTGCCGGCAAAGACCGGCTTGACGCTGAGCCCCTTGCGGGTCAGGGCATCAAGAGGTACGGCGTAGGCAACAAAGGCGGCTGGCGAAGGGAAACCCACCTCTTTACCGTCCAGTTCTTCTAACCGGGTAATAGCTGACCCTTCCGGCACAACGATCTCACCGGTAATGGCCGGACCTGCCGGACGGGCCAGCACCCGATAGCCTGCCTTGGCGTTGAGCCTGGTAAAAAAATGGTTGGTATAGACCAGATCATAGCGGCCTTGGCCAACCTGGCGCGAATGTTCCGGTGCTGTCTTCTCCACCTTCAGAACCAGCGGCACACCACTCTTCTTTTGCAGGTAACTCAGAATGGGATTCCAGTATTGGGCGGTCAGGATAACGCTACGCTGTGGCAGGACCCCAAAGCTTAACGGCGCGGTAGCAGCATGAGCCGTTGACAGCTGGCAGACCGGCAACAAACATATCAGGACAAAAGTAGTGATCAGATTTCCCATGACGGTTCCTCCTGACAGCGTTGAAAAGCAGCTCAGCACCGCGTCACCAGCTCCAGTTCCGCTGCAAGTTTGGCGATTTGAAACGGTTTGGCCACGTAACCGTCAAACCCCTCGGCCAGCAGCCGCTCACGGTCACCGGCCATGGCGTGGGCGGTCAGGGCAATGATCGGAATGTGCGTACCACGACCCTGCTCTCGCTGCCGGATAAAGCGGGTGGCTTCACTGCCATCCATAACCGGCATCTGAATATCCATCAGGATGACATCAACGCCGCCTTGCAACCAGATTGCCAACGCTTTTTTACCATCTTCTGCACACAGCGCCTTCAAACCCAGCTTCTTTACCAGGCCGGCAGCGGCCTTCAGGTTGGTCTCGTTATCTTCGGCGACCAGAACGGTCAGTTGAGGACCGTTCCAAACCGCTGGCGAGGAGTCAGCTGCGGGCGTTGCCTGTTCGCCAGCTCCCTCAACAGGCGTAAAGGGCAGCTCCAAGATAAAGCTGCTGCCTTCCCCCGGTTGGCTCGTGACCTGCAGACTGCCCCCCATCCGTTCGGTCAGCCTGCGGGAGATGGCCAACCCCAGGCCGGTGCCGGCAAATTTGCGGGTATTGGACATATCGGCCTGCACAAAGGGATCAAAGATCCGTTGCAGGTCTTTTGGCGCAATGCCGATGCCGGTATCGCTGATCCGCACCTGCAACTGCAGCTTACCGCTGCCGCAGGAGATGCACTCCGCGGCAAGGGAGATCCCGCCCTGCTCGGTAAACTTGATCGCGTTGCCCAGCAGGCTGGAGACGATCTGGGTCAGGCGGCGTCCGTCACCAATCACCTGCTGCGCAAGGTGCTCCGGCAGGCTGGTGGCAAGCGAAAGCCCCCGCGTCTCCAGCGCACTACGGTGCAGGGTAATGGCCAGCTTGATGCTTTCCAGCAGATTAAACGGCGCCGACTCGACCTTCAGTCCTGATGCCTCAAGCCCGGCAAGATCCAGAAGAGCATTTACCAGAATCAACTCATTACTGGCAGAAACCCTGACCATCTCCAGGTATTCCTGCTGTTCACCAGACAAGCCGGTCATCTCAAGCAACTGCACGCCTCCCATCACACCATTTAACGGCGTACGCAGCTCATGGCTCAGGGTGCCCAGCAGCTCTGTCTTGGCCCGGCTGGTTGCCTCGGCAGTCTCTTTGGCGATGGTCAGCAGTTCTTCAATCTGCTTGTGTTCGCTGATGTCCTGCAGAGTACCGGCAATGTAGCTGCCATCCGGCCCTTCCATACGGCCCACGCAGCGGAAATCCACCCAGAAACGGCGGCCATGGGCACTGATCATACGACAGGTCAGTTTAAAGGGGGTTCCTGTCTGTATCGCCTCCTGCAGCGCCTTTTCCACCATCGGCAGATCCTGCGGATCAAAATATCTGAAGCAGGCGCTATGGCTGATCGGCTCTCCCTGCGGATGGTCCAGCATGTGGTACATCTCATCGGTCCAGGAAAGCAGGTCTGAGTCCGGATTTGACTTCCAGCCGGCCAGGTGGGCAATGGACTGGCTTTCCCGTAGAAAAAGCGCCTGCTCTGTCAGGGCCGCTTCGGTCTGTTTGCGTTTGGTTATATCGGTAATGGTGCCGACATAGCCGACAATCCCCCCCTTGCTGTCAAAGATCTCTGCCGATTGGCCATAGACCCAGACCACCTTGCCGTTAGGATGCAGAAAACGGTACTCAAGGTTAAAGGAACGCTGCTCGCTAACCGATCGGTTCCACTCGTCATAAACCTGCTGCCGGTCATCAGGGTGCAGGGCCACTGTCCAGCCTTTACCCAGCGCCTGCTCCAACAACATGCCGGTAATGCTGGACCAACGGTCATTGACATAGCAGCAGTCACCCTCCAGGTTGGTCTGGAAAACGCCGGTGGGGGAGGCAGTCGTAAGCGAGGCGTAGAGCGCCTCCTGTGCCCGCAGGCTGTCTTCGGCCTGCCGTTCACGCTGCTGCTGGCGATGGTAGATAACACTGGCAATGATAATCCCCAACATCCCCACCAACCAGATCAGACTGTAGGCCCGGGTAATCCCCCTCAGGCTCTTTTGTGCCTCCTGCAGATGGGGTGCAAGAGGCACCATCACACTAACTCCACCGCGAATACCTCCCGCCGGGATCTTGGTATCCGCATGGCATTTCAGGCAGCCCTGCTCCATAAGCATGGGCTGGATCAGGCGATAGTAAGCGACGTTGTTGACGACGGCGGTCTCACCGATGGCTCCTTCCCCGTTTCTAAAGCGGAGCAGTGCCTGGCGCTCCCAGGCATCAGGGGCATTATTGGGGTTCTTCAGCTGCAGGCTGGTGATATGTCCCTTGACGCCGAACTGCTCACCGAACGAGCTCATCACCTGACGGGTCATATAGGCCGGATTCATCAGGGTTAAGTGATCACCATCGGTGGTAACGACATCACGTTTAGGCACCTTCAACCAGATGTTGGGTGGGGTTGTTTCAGTTGGATGGACATAGACGCCGCCATGCTGGGTAGCCCAGCGCCGGAAGGCCAGATCTTTGTTCAGTATTGTGCTGGCCTCTCGATGAGCACGGATCACAATACGTTCAGAGATGGTGTGGCGATTCCAGGCCAGCGAGCAACCTATAACAAGGGTCCAGAGCAGTCCCCACTGTAGTAATGCCATCCAGATGGTACGATACTTTTTCATGGCAACTCCCGATGCACGACCTCATTGTGTACTGTCAGCAGTTTTCCTGCTCTGCCGGGCAGGGTGGAACCGTATGGAGACTTAAACTTCCGAGGTTCCCGTTACCTTCTGCAGCGTAGCCGCAATTTCTGCCAGCCGGAACGGTTTGGTCAGATAGCCGTCAAACCCCTCTGACAGCAGCCGTTCCTGAGTGCCTTTCAGGGCATCGGCGGTCAGGGCGATGATCGGTGTGTGGCCACCGGTAACGGCCTCCTCTTTACGAATCTGCTGCACGGCATCCACGCCCCCCATAACCGGCATATGGATATCCATCAGGATCAGATCGACCCCTCCCTGACGCCAGAGCTGGCAGGCAGCCTGACCATGTTCAGCGCTCACGGTCTGATGCCCCAACTTCTGCAGGATCAATTCAGCGGTACGAAGATTCAGCTGATTATCCTCAGCAATCAATATGGTCAGTGGTCTGACCGGCGGCTCCACCAGCTTGAGCGTCTCAGCACCGGACGGACGCAGGGGACGTTCTGAAACAGGAAACGGCAACTCCAGATAGAACTGGCTGCCTTGGCCTAGCTGGCTTTCAACCCGGATCGTCCCCCCCATCAGTTCTGCCAGATGCCGGCAGATGCTCAACCCCAGGCCGGTTCCACCATATTTACGGGTTGTCGAACTGTCAGCCTGGGTAAAGGGGGCAAAAATCCGTTCCTGTGCCTCGGGATTGATTCCAATCCCGGTGTCACTGACCGTAATCCGTATCCAGACAATCCCCCCCACACCAGACGTAACCTGCCCACTGATTGTAATACGGCCAGCTGACGTAAACTTGATCGCATTGCCCAGCAGATTCAGGAGTATCTGTTTGAAGCGCAGCTGATCTCCCCGCACCACCTCCGGTAGTTCGGAAGAAACGTTGGTTTCAAATTCCAGCTGTTTCTGATGAATAGAAGATATCTGGGTGGCCACCACGTCACTGATCGCCCTGCGCACTGAAAAATCGGCATACTCAAGCTCAACACGACCGGCCTCAATCTTGGAGAGATCAAGAATATCGTTGATCAACGACAACAGGTTGTCTGCCGAGGTCTCGATACTGGCCAGATACTCCTGCTGTTCCGGGGTCAGATCGGTAAAGCCGAGCAGTTGAGCCATACCAATGACACCATTCATCGGTGTACGAATCTCATGGCTCATGTTGGCCAGAAATTCACTCTTGGCCCGGTTGGCAGCCTCGGCAGCATTGCGGGCTGCTTCCATCTCCTGCTCATGCTGCTTCCGTTCAGTAATATCATGGGTAACATAGACGGTTGCCAGATATCCCCCCTGTTCATCAAAGAACGGAGTGGTACTGACAACATAGTGCCCGCCTAACTTTTCAATGGTACGCTCCAGGGTATGGGGCTGCATATCCCGCAGGGTCTGCGCCTGTGGACAGTAATCAGGCGGACAGTCAGTGTCATCAATACAGGCACAACAGGTGGTGGCCAACGCCTCTGCGCGGGTCATCCCCAGCCTGTCAAGGGCAGCCTGATTTATCTGCAGGATCCGGTAGTCCCGATCAATGATAAAGACCGGATCCGGCATGGCACCAAAAGTCCGTTCCCAGGCCTCCTTGGCAGCCTTTAACTCCACAGCAGCCTGATGGGCCTTGGTGATATCACGACCAACCACGATCAGGCCTTTCCGGCCACCATCCTCATCAAAGGTAGGCACCTTGATCACATCAAAAACCATCTCACTTCCATCAGGGCGCGGAATACTTTCCTGGCAACGGCTCAGGCTGCCTGACTGCCAGGCCCGCTCGTCAGTGGCCTCGCAGGTCATGAAGCCTTCCCGGTAAAAAGCTGAAAACGGCGCAAGCTCACTATCGGTCTTGCCGCGGTAGTCAACCCCCTCAAGCTGAAACAGATCAAGATCAAACCGGTTTGCCTCCAACCAGCGTCCGCTGCCATCCTTGAAGCAGACAATATCCGGCATGGCATCAATCAGAGTACGCAGCTGAGTCCGTTCACGCTCTGCCTCTGCACGGGCGGCAGCAAGCTTGCGATTTGCAGCCGCAACCCGTAGCGCCAGCAGAATGCTGACTGTTGTTGTTAACAGCATCCCCAGCAGCCACCAGTGGTAACGCTTCCAGACGTCACCCAGGGTAAATGGGGGATCACGATCAAAGGGGGGCAAACGCAGCTCCCTCAACAGTTGTTCCACGGGCTGATAATCAGCAGGGATGCTGAATGAATTGACACCGGCAGCCTTCAAAGCAGGGGCGTCAGGCTCAGTTGCCAGCAACGTTGCTGCAACTTTAGAAGACAGACGGCTCTCAACGTGGGGAAGTGCAACAAGCGGCCATTCAGGATAGAGCCTGGTTGAACTGACATAGGGAAATCCGGGCAGCTCCTGACGATTAATGACCTTCAAACTTCCAACAGGGATTTTACCCTGCTGTTCCAGCTGTTCTATCAGTCCGGTACGGACAAAACCAACCTCGGCCTTTCCCTCAAGTATGGCCTTGATTACCAGATCTTGCGGCATACCGGTAGTCACCAGCTGCTTGGGACCAGGCGCTATGCCAGCACGGTGCAGTTCAAGCGCCTGCATCTGAAAACCGCCCAGCGTACCGATACCGCCAGCTACACAAGCAATTTTTCTACCTTTGATATCTGAAAGCTTCGTAATGTCTGACCGGTTGCTGCGGGTAAAGATGACACCGCCAAATGCTATAAGGGGCTGTCTGCCTTCACGGGGAACCATGGTGGCCAGAGAACCGGACAACCCGGTTTTCTGACGCAGGAAGATGTAATGGGAAGGATTGGTGAGGACGAAATCCAGTTGCCGTTGTTCAAGCGCAGCCAGCATCTCTTTATGATCCAACAACTGCAGCTGAAAGCGGTAGCCTGGTAGTTGCCTGGTCAGGTGATCAGCAAACGGCTGCCAGGCGGCTGCCATTTGCGGCTTGGGGCGCAGGGCAAGAAGCCCCAGATTGACCGTTTGCTCTGCTGCTGCCCGGGCAATGGATAACGGGAGCATCAGCAGCACACAAAGGATCGGCAGGACAAGTCGGAGGCGGTTCATGGAAGACCCCAATCAAGGTGGGTTGTTGTGCTGAAAGTCTGCCACTAAACAGAGAAATGTCAAGCGGGATCACGTTGTTTTGGAGAGGGTAGAAAAAAGGCAAACAGGGCCGCTGCAACGGTGATGGCAGAGGAGAGCAGATAGGCGGTGCTAAAGGAACCGGAACTGCGCGCCAGCAGCCCGGCAAATGCCGGGCCAGCGGTCTGGCCCAGGGCAAAGAAAATGGTAATAGTAGCAAACGAAGAAGCTGCCCTGGAACTGCCCAGATAATCACCCACAGCAGCAGCCATAATCGCCGGTACCGCAAAGACCGCCAGTCCGTACAGGACAATGGCCACAACCAGACCGGCGTTGCCCAGCTGCAACCCGGTCAGCAGGTAGGCGCAGCTCTGCACCAGAAAAACCAGTATCAGTCCTTGCTTGCGGCCAATCCGGTCAGACAGGGCGCCAAAACCAACCCCGGAAAAGATGCTGAAAAATCCGACCCATGACCAGTAGTGTCCTGCCTGAGCTTCACTGAGGCCATAGTCACGCACCATGCTGGTGACAATAAAGGTGCCGAAGACCATAAAGGTGGCGCCAAAGGCCAGATACAGCAGCCCCAGCCTGAACAACAACATCCCGTCCCCACGATGCTCATGGGGCACCGGCGGTTCTGCGGCAAGATCAGCCTTGACCGTCCCCAGCGGTTCAAGCCCTATTTCAGCCGGGGTATTACGCAGCCAGAGGGCTGCAATCAGCGCCGTCAATAACGTGCTACCTGCAAGCACCAGCCAGGCCATACGCCAGCCATCTGCCGCATACGAGCGATTAAGCAGAGGAATCAGATAGCCGGCACAGATAATGGCCAGACCATTGCCGCCAATAATCAGACCGGCTGCCTTGCCACGGGTCTGGCTGCGGAACCAGCAGGGAACCAGCGCCATAAGGGGAATATTGGCAAGACCGCCACCCAAACCGGTAATCCCGTAGAGCAGTGCAACCGGCAGAAAGCCGTGAGATTGACTGATACCGGCCATGCAGAGCGCAATCAGCAGGAGCCCGGCACTGATCACCGCCCGTGGGCGAAAACGGCGGATCAGCCAGGGAGACAGCACCACCGCAACCAGATAACCGCTGAAGTTGGCGGTGCCGATAAACCCCATCCGGTCATAGGACAGCTGCAGCCCGGACTGCATGGCTGGCAGCAGCATGGTGTAGGCGTAACGGGCCAGTCCGAGACAGGAAAACAGCACCAAGGCTCCGACCGCCACAATGACCCAGCCGTAGTGCAGGGAACGGCGCTGAGGTGAGATAGAATTAGGCATGGCGCATCATGCCGCAGCTGGCTGGCGGAATCAAGCGGCATCACCATCTGCACCCCTAAAACCTGTTGACAGAGCTGCAATGATTCGGTAGGACTCCCCCCTGCACGTAACTCAACTGATGCGCAAGGAGTACCCCAAATATGAGCAAGCTGTTGGTTGGCATTTTAATGGGCAGCGACAGTGACCTGCCGGTGATGGAGAAGGCAGCCGAGGTACTGACCCAACTGGGAATTGGCTGGGAGATGGATATCAGTTCTGCCCACCGTCTGCCGGACAAGACCGCCGTCTATGCCCGCACCGCCCGTGAACGGGGCGTTGAAGTATTGATCTGCGGAGCAGGCATGGCTGCCCATCTGGCCGGTGTTGTGGCCTCTCATACCACTCTGCCGGTAATCGGTGTCCCGCTGAAATCAGGCGCTTTGGCCGGGGTGGATGCGCTCTATGCCACTGTCCAGATGCCTCCCGGTATTCCGGTGGCCACCGTGGCCATTGACGGCGGCAAGAATGCAGCCTATCTGGCTGCCTCTATCCTTTCCATCAAGCGGCCTGAGCTGGCAGACAGACTGGAGCAGTTCCGTGCTGCCACCCGGCAGGAGCTGGAGACAAAATCCAGTGAGCTGCAAGCCCGCCTGAAGCAGGCTTAAGGGAGAAGTAGCAATGCAGGAGATCCAGAAATTTATCCACGGCTTCCGTAATTTTCAGGAAGAGTACTTCCACGAAGACCATGAGCTGTTTGATTGCCTCAAAAAGGGGCAGCGCCCCAAAGTGGTGCTGATCGGCTGCAGCGATTCACGGGTTGACCCGTCCATGATGGTCCGTTCCGAGCCGGGTGACCTGTTTATTGTCCGTAACGTGGCCAATCTGGTTCCCCCCTGCGAACATGACCAGGCCTATCACGGGGTCAGTGCCGCCCTTGAGTATGCGGTCTGCCATCTTGAAGTAGAGCATATCATTGTGCTGGGACACTCCAACTGCGGCGGTATCCGTTCTCTGATGGAAGGGATTCCCGCTGACAAAAACGGCGAGTATATCAGCAAATGGGTCAGTATTGCCGAACGGGCCAAGCAACAGGTGCTGGAAAATTTCAGCAACGCCTCGCCGGAGCATCAGGCCAAGGCCTGTGAACATGCCTCTATTCTGGTGTCTCTGGAGAACCTGCTGACCTTTCCCTGGGTAAAGGAACGGGTTGATGCCGGAAAACTGGACCTGCATGGCTGGTACTTTGAAATTGAGTCCGGTAACCTGTACAGCTACCACCCGGCCAGTGGCGAATTTACCCTGCTTGTGTAAAACCTGTTGAAAAACAGTTACAACAAGACTTATCGAATCCCCTTGACAAGCATAGCAAGGCTGATTATGATTTCACTACGTAAAGGGGAGTAGCTACCGACCGGAGACATGGTCGGCCCATTGTTCGTCAAGACAGTCCGGTAAATGGGACTCGGACGTGGGACGAGAGATCGCCAGCAAGACCTTTATCCAGGTGCTGAATTTTTTTATTTCGCCGTGGGTAAAGGTCTTTTTTATTGGGCCTCCCCGGCTTTATCAAAAGCAACGTAATGGAGGAACCAAACAATGATGAACCAGTTTAAAACAACCCTGTTGCTGTCACTGTTAACCGTGCTGCTGGTGGCTATGGGCGACGCTGTTGGCGGATCAGGCGGCATGCTGATCGCCTTTGTCATGGCTGCGGTCATGAACTTCGGCAGTTATTGGTTTTCAGACAAGATCGTGCTGCGGATGTATGGCGCCCAGGAGATCGAACGCGGTGATCATCCCGCCTTTTATGAGATGGTGGAGCGGCTGGCACAGCGTGCAAATCTGCCAATGCCCAAGGTCTATATTATCCCGGACCAATCACCCAATGCCTTTGCCACCGGCCGCAACCCCAGCCATGCTGCCGTAGCAGCCACCGAAGGAATCCTGCGGATTCTTTCCCCTGAAGAACTGGAAGGGGTAATGGCCCATGAGCTGGGGCATGTCAAGAACCGCGACATCCTGATTTCCACCATTGCCGCCACCTTTGCCGGCGCCATCTCCATGATCGGCAACATGCTGCAGT
>DAIQQT010000349.1:0-3409 GCA_036786685.1 Trichlorobacter sp. | reverse complement strand
AACGGGGTAAGCTGAAAAAAAAACAGGAGTCCTTCACCAATCTGAGTATTGTCGATAAACCATTTGACCAGCCACTGGCTCTGCAGTACCGATGTCATGCCAATGGCCGCAGCAAGCAGCATCGGAGCAGACACTAGAATCAGCAGGTAGTCCAGACTACGCCGGAATATGCCGCGGTGTTCAACTACTTCACCTATGGCATTGAACGATTCCCTGATACTCTCCAGTATAAAGAACAGCGTTGCAATCAGCACCAGCGTACTGAGCGAACCAATCCCTGCAACCTTGGCATTACGAACAAACTCATGCACCTTAACGGCAGTGGAACTTGCATTGCCTGTCAGCTGCTGCAGGATGTACGGTTCAAGCAACGCCTGTATCCCAACCTTTTGCAGGACAACAAAGATTAACGCCAACACCGGGACCAGTGCCAGAGAGGTATCAAATGAGAGTGCAGAGGCACGCAGCATTCCCTGGTGGCTGTTAAAGCGCAGCCACAGGGAATGAGCGGTGCAGAAGACCTCCTTAACCCCTCTGGAGGTCATGTCGTTAGAGCAATGACTTTGCAGCTGCGATAACGGCAGCATAGTCAGGCTCGCTGGTTACCTCCGGCACCTGCTGGATATAGCGGATAATCCCCTGGGCATCCACCACAAAGATGCATCGCGCCAGCAGCAACAGCTCTTTGATCAGCACGCCGTAATTCTGACCAAAGGAGCGGTCACGGTAATCGGACAGGGTAACCACCCGTTCAATCCCGGCAGCGCCGCACCAGCGTTTCTGGGCAAAGGGCAGATCAAGACTGATGGTCAGCACGACGATATTTTCCGGCAGACCGGCTGCTTCCTGATTAAATTTGCGGGTTTCGGTATCGCAGACCGGTGTATCAAGTGAGGGAACTGCACTGATAATTCTGATCTTACCGGCATGGGTAGCAAGGTTGACCGGGGCCAGCGTGGTATCGACAACAGTAAAATCAGGGGCCTTGTCACCCACCTTCAACTCGGTACCAAGCAGGGTCATGGGATTGCCTTTAAAGGTGATTACGCCGCTACGCTCGTTCATGCTGTACTCCCTTTCTACGGTAATTTAATAGGTATCAGCATACGATTGACGACCTGAATGTCAAGCTACAATCAGCTAAAGACAGCTCTTTGACCTGTATCAATGTTTTTTTCCACAGACGACGTTACAGTTGGACAACATTACAACAGCGGGGAGGGAGCAATCCATGAACAGCAACAATGGTCTGATCGGCACCGCCTTCAACATGAATGAGCAGATAAGCTACCAGAGCGGGTCAGTGGTAAGCAAAACCCTGATTGACAAGAAAATAGGGACCCTTACCCTGTTTGCCTTTGATGCCGGGCAAGGTTTATCGGAACATACCGCACCGTTTGATGCTGTAGTGCAGATTATTGACGGCACCGCCGCCATTACCATAGACGGCACCGTACATCAGGTGCAGGCAGGAGAAATGATCATCATGCCGGCCAATCTGCCGCACTCACTCAAGGCAGAGGTGCCGTTCAAGATGTTGCTGGTGATGATCAGGGCCTGACACGCACCGTTCTTGACAAGTACCGGTTCTCTGCTACTTAGTTCAATACACCAGCATCGCATCACCCTTAAAGGAGGCAACCCATGGCATCGTTCCGTCTTTCTCTGATCGCAGCTCTCTTTAGTGCAGTACTGTTGTTCAGCAACAGCTCTGTTTTTGCTGACGAAGTCCCTGATGCTGCTTCGGTCAGCGGCAAGTACACCGAACTGGTCCAGGTAATGAATTGTCCTAAAGATGGCAGCAGTTACGGCAACTTCCGCGACTACGGCTACTGGGGCGGAGGCGCCTGGTGCGGCCAGCAGGGCAAGGCCGGCTACTGGGTCTGGGTTGCACCAAACTGGTATGTCTGGAAACATAAAGGGGCGCCCAGCCTTTCGGCCCCTCCCCAGGCAACGGTGAACGGTAAATATTCCAACCTGATCCAGATCCTGAACTGCCCGAAAGATGGCAGTAGCTACGGAAATTTCCGTGATTACGGCTACTGGGGCGGGGGCGCCTGGTGTGGCAAGCAGGGCAAGGCCGGTTACTGGGTCTGGGTTGCACCAAACTGGTATATCTGGAAAAATAAGCAGTAGCAGTACGACTATCAAAACGGCCCGGTCATCAAACCGGGCCGTTTCTGCATCAGCGGCAAATCATATCATTTTTTTGCATCACCTTGATCTCACCGGTATCCATGTCATACATCCAGCCATGTATGGAAAGCTTGCCATCCAGCATGGCCCGACGGACAAAGGGATATTCCAGCAGATGCTCCAGCTGCAGCCGGACATTTTCCTCTTCAATCAGACGACGACGCTGATCATCTGTCACTTGCAGCCGCAGTGACCGCAATTTTTCATCAACCCGCTCTAACGCCTTATAGGCATTATTCAGCCAGATCGGGATATAGCGATCATCAGGGCTCTCATTGACCAGGGCATTGATGCCGCCGCAGTTATAGTGCCCGCAGACGACGACATCAGGGATTTTCAGGTGATTGATGGTGAATTCCAACACCGCGGAAAGGTTCCAGTCATTGGTGGCAACAATGTTACCCACATTGCGATGCACAAAAACTTCACCCGGTCTGGTTTGCGTGATGGTGTTGACCGGCACACGGGAGTCAGAGCAGCCAATCCAGAGTACCGTTGGCCGCTGGTGTTTGGACAGTTCGGCAAAGTAATCCTTTTCCCGATCGAAGACATCGGAAACAAAACGTTTATTGCCTTCCAGCAGCGTGGTAATCATGGCAGTCCCTCCCGTGGGACGGTATGGCGGGAGTTACTTCACAAGCTTGGAAAGTTTCTTGAATGAGTCGGTACCTGCAGCCTTCAGCCACTGGAACAGCACCGATTCTGTACAGGTAATTACGGCTCCGGCCTGCTGCATCATCCCTATGGCAGCCTGCTTGTTCTGCCCGGAACGGCTCATAACCGCGTCCTGCACCAGATGCACCACATACCCTGCATCCAGCAGTTCAATCACGGTCTGGAGCACACAGACATGGGTCTCCATGCCGGTAATCACAATCTGCCGCTTCCCGGTGGCCCTGATCGCCTCAACAAACTCATCACTGCCACAGCAGCTGAAGGTCATCTTTTCCAGACGGGGGGCGGCAGCAGCCTTTTCCTGCAGTTCCGGCAAGGTTTCACCCAGCCCCTTATCATATTGCTCTGTAATCACAACCGGCACCTGCAATTCTGCTGCAGACTCAAGCAAAACAGTCGTGCTGGCAACTAAACCGGCCAGTACCTGCTGGTCCATAGCCCTGCAGAGCCGTTCCTGCACATCAATCACCACAAGCACAGAATCTTCTGCACTCAAAAAATACCCTTGCCGAATGGTCGTCATAGCCACCTCCATTTT
>DAIQQT010000348.1:0-3427 GCA_036786685.1 Trichlorobacter sp. | reverse complement strand
TACCAGCGCCTGTCCGTGGGTGAAAGCGGGCCGCCCTATTGACTGCACGGCCTGAATGCGGTCTGGCTGGAGGGGTATGGCTGGAGGGGTATGGCTGGTACCGGATTGATGCGCGGGGCAACAAACCAGGGGTGGATGCCCGGTTCTGCCCGCCAGTCGAACAGCTGGCCTTCAAGCTCCAGTCCCCGGAAGAGGTCGATCTGCCGGAGATATGGGCCGAGCCGTTACCGGTAGTGGTGCAGGTGCTGACCAAGTACGCTACGGCGGAAGAGGTCTATAAGAATCTGCCGGATGTGGTATTGTTGCCAAGAAAAACGGAGCCACAATGACACCAACTATCCAACCAATCCGCTGCGCCTGGGTCAGTGATGAACAGCTCTACCGCGACTACCACGATCGCGAATGGGGCGTTCCGGTACATGATGACCGGCTGTTGTTTGAATTCCTGACCCTGGAAGGGGCGCAGGCCGGGTTGTCCTGGATCACGATCCTGCGCAAGCGCGAGGCCTACCGTGCTGCCTTTGAGAGCTTTGATCCTGCTGTGGTGGCCCATTTTGATGAACAGAAACAGGCTGAGCTGCTGCAGAATTCCAGCATTATCCGCAACCGATTGAAGATAGCCTCAACCATCAGCAATGCCCGCGCCTTTCTAAAGATTCAGGAGCAGTTCGGCTCCTTTGACGCCTATCTGTGGCGCTTTGTGGAGGGCAGGCCGATCCAGAATGCCTGGCGCAGCATCAAGGAGGTGCCTGCCAGCACAGCAATATCCGATGCCCTGAGCCGAGACCTGAAAAAGCAGGGTTTCCGCTTTGTGGGCAGCACCATCTGCTATGCCATGATGCAGGCAGTGGGGATGGTCAATGATCATACAACGGACTGTTTCCGCTATCAGCAGCCCTAGAACTTATCGCCGTGCATACTGGCGTGGCGAACTCCCCAGCTCCTTACGGAACATCTCGATAAAGGCGCTCAGGCTCTGGTAGCCCAGATCAAAGGCGATGGCCGTTACCGGCTGCCCCTGATCAAGCCGCCTGATCGCCTCCTGAAGCACCAGCCGTGTACGCCACTGGCCAAAGGTCAAGCCGGTTTCCTTCACAAACAGCCGCGCCAGGGTGCGGCTGCTGGCTCCAGCCAGTCTGCTCCACCCATCCAGCCCCCGGCAATCCTCCGGGGTATGCAGCAACGCCTCAATCACCCGCATCACCCGCTCATCACGTGCCATCGGCAGATGCAGCGGTGTCGGTTCTGCCTGACGCAGTTCATCCAGCACCACCTGCATCAGACGCCAGCCCGGACTGTCCGGCAGATATACCTCACCAATCGAAACCGCCTTCAAAATCAGCTCCCGCAGCAACACTGAAACCCTCAGCACGCAGCAGTGCAGCGGCAGACCGGCAATAGCGGAGGGATCTACAAACAGATTCCGCAGGGCCACATCACCGGGAAAGTACACCTCATGCTCCTGATCCGGCGGCACCCAGACTGCCTGTGAAGGGGGTACGACCCAGATGTCACAGCCGCAGATCACCCGCATCACACCGCTGCTGGCGTAGATCAGCTGCCCACGGGGATGCCGGTGCGGTGCTGCACAGCCGGCCTTACTTACTTGCATGGCCAGCGGGATTACCGGTAGTTCGGGATCCACCCGATAGCCAACTTCAATCGGATCAAGCTTTGTCAGTTTATCGATACTCATTGGCATACTATAGAAAGACAGCCAAGGGTATGGCAAGTTATTGTTTAAGTCACTACCAGGGAGGTACAGCATGTCACACCATCATCACCAACAGATCATCAGCCAGTTTACCCAACAGGCCATCCCCTTTGCGCAGCTGCCGGGGCATCTTGACAGCATTGACCTGCTGCTTGAGCTCACCAACCCTACACGGCAGGACACTGTACTTGATCTGGCCTGCGGCCCCGGCCTGGTGGCCTGCGCCTTTGCCCGCCATGCCGGACAGGTGACCGGCATTGATATCACCCCGGCCATGCTTGAGCAGGCCGCCAAACGCCAGCAGGAACAAGGGCTGAACAACCTGCTCTGGCAACTGGGGGATGTACAGGCGCTGCCCTATGCCGACAACAGCTTTTCGCAGGTCATCACCCGCTACAGCTTTCATCACGTTCAGCAGCCGCAGCAGGCACTGGCCGAGATGATCCGGGTCTGCAAACCGGGCGGTACGGTACTGGTGGCAGATGTGGCACTGCCGGCAGAGAAGTCAGCCGCCTATGACCGGCTTGAGATCATGCGCGACCCATCCCACACCCATGCGCTCACCACAGCAGAGTTCAGCGACCTGTTTCTGCATAGCGGCTTGCAGGATTGCCGTCAGGCCGGTTACAGCGTAGAGCTTGAGTTAGAGGCGCAGCTGCGGGCATCCTTCCCGCTACCGGGCGATGAGGAGCGGATACGCGCTCTGGTCATTGCAGATATCGGCAGGGATCAGCTGGGTATCAATGCCCGGCACCAGAATGGCGCAGTACAGTACAGCGTACCGATCAGCGTATATACAGGCAGAAAACCTGACGTTGCCGTATAATACGCATTTGAACAGCAACCCGCTCCTGCCGATAGAAATCATACACACCAAGTATTACACGTGGAAATTCTATGCTGAGAAAGCCGGTATCCGCCTCGACTACGAAGGAGAGTAGTCAAGGTCATAAAACCGTCCGCTGACACGGTGCACCAAATTTAACCATCCTCGCCTGCCCTCCAGACAACAGCAGTCCCTCAAGCTGTATACAGTATATCGTCAACGCACCATCAACATACTGATATAAATGGCATAAAAGCAAGTCTCATGTTTTGGCATAGCCTATGCTTAAACCAAGACATCGCATCTTTAAACACCCAAGACAGGTACAAGGCAACGGCGCCTTCCAATCGTTCACCGCATTGGAGCGCCGTTTTTTTGTCGCTCCAGAAAAATCCCAAAGGCCCACAGATTGGTGGGTGAAAGGAGCATCACCATGAGACAAATCGCTATCTACGGCAAAGGCGGCATCGGCAAATCAACCACAACCCAGAACACGGTGGCAGGTTTGGCATCAATCGGCAAAAAGGTAATGATCGTCGGCTGTGACCCCAAGGCAGATTCTACCCGTCTGATCCTGCATGCCAAGGCCCAGAATACGGTCATGGATCTGGTGCGGGAACTGGGTACTGTCGAGGACCTGGAGTTGGAAGATGTCATGAAGGTTGGTTACGGTGACGTAAAGTGTGTTGAATCCGGCGGACCCGAGCCAGGCGTTGGCTGTGCAGGCCGTGGTGTTATTACCGCCATCAATTTTCTGGAGGAAAATGGTGCCTACACCCCTGACCTTGATTTTGTATTCTATGACGTGCTTGGTGACGTTGTCTGCGGTGGTTTTGCCATGCCGATCCGTGAAGGCAAGGCAGAAGAAATCTACATCGTCTGCTCCG
>DAIQQT010000347.1:0-3442 GCA_036786685.1 Trichlorobacter sp. | reverse complement strand
CGCCCTTCCTGGCGGAAATAGAGCATGCCGTGGCGCAGCTCCACCAGCGACTTTGCGGTCAGCTCACGGCAGGCAGCATCATCTTCAGAAAGCTGCATTCTGGCGGGGTCGAAGAAGGCAGCCCCCTCTTCTTCTATGGCGATCCACATCGCCTCAAGAATCTCTTCCGCATGTTCAGAGAGTTTCATGCCCTACTCCTTTGTAGTTCTGGTAAAAAACGACTTCAGACGTTTCAGGGTGTCCGGTTCCGGGATATTCTTGTATCCGCAACGGGGACAGTGGATGCCGTGGCAGCCACCAACACAGGCGCCGCAGCCCGGTTGCGTTCCTTCTGATTCATCAAACTCATGTCCACAGAATCCGCATCTCATTAGTAGAACTCCAACCCCCTCCCCGCTCCCCTTATCAGGGGAGAGCCCTCAGTCCCCCCTGACAAGGGGGGACTGAGGGGGGTTACCCAAGCAGCCGGGTCGCAACCAGCAGCTGGTTCAACAGATACCCACTGCCAAAAGCCAGCAGGCTGACAAAACCAAAGATCGCCAGCGAAACCTTCCAGCCACGCTCCTTCAACATCATCAGAAACTGCGCCACACAGGGAATAAACAGGGTCAGGGTTACCGCCGCAACGGTCAGCTGACGACCATCCAGCAGCCCCTTGCTCTGCAGGTCATACAGACCGGCAGCCCCGTAATCCCGCCGGAAAAAACCAAAGATAAAGGCAATTGCAGCTTCCTTGGGCAGGCCGATCCCCTGCATAAGCGGGGTCATGGCACCAATCAGCCTCTCCATACCGTGGGTGATCTTACCCAGCCACATCAGCACCGAGGCCAGCACAAACAGCGGCAGGATCTCCAGAAAATACCACTGCATCCGGGTATAGGTCTTGGTCAGCACGTTGGAGAGTTGCGGCAACCGCATTGGCGGCAGCTCCATATAAAACATCGGCGCCTCACCGGGCAACAGCTTCCCGGCCAGCACCCCTACCAGCACAAACAGCAGGGACATGCAGACGATCCAGACCATCAGGCCGCCCGGTGTACGGGCCAAAAGGGCCAGAATCACCCCCAACTGGGCAGAACAGGGAATCGCCAATGCCAGCAGCAGGGTGGCAATCACCCGTTCCCGCACTGTCTCCAGGGTACGTGTCACCATGGTTGCCATGGTGCTGCAGCCAAAACCCAGCACCATCGGAATTACCGAACGGCCTGACAGACCAAACCATTTAAAGCCGCGATCCACCAAAAGTGCCAGACGGGGCAGATAACCGGCATCCTCCAGGATCGAAAAGAAGATAAAAAACGTAGTCACAATCGGCAGGATAATCCCCACCGCATAGCGCAAGCCCAGGGTAATAATACCGTATTCCCCCACCAGCAGCTCCTGCAGCCACCACCAGGGAATCCAGTCCGTTAAAAGACTGGTGATCCAGGGGTTAAACAGCTTTTCAAACAGTTCACCTTCAAGGAAATCCACCAGCGTACCGGCGCCAAAACCACCCACAAACTGGTACAGACCAAAATAGAGCGTGATAAACAACAGCGGAATACCGGTCAGCGGTCGCACAGCCAGCGTGGAAAGCCGGCTGCCCCAGGTTTCACGCCGCTTGTCAGGCAGGGTGATCACCCCCCGCACCAGGCGATTGACGATCTCCTTACGCTCCATGGACAGATCCAGGTGAAACGATTCGCGCCGTTCAAAGGCGATCTCACGCACCTTTTCCGCCAGGGCCGGGTAGCGATCCCCTTCCTGCTGCGCAGCTAGACCGGCTACCTCTTCATCCCCCTGCAACAACAACAACGCCAGTGCCCGACGGGACAGGACATACTGTCCTTGCAGCAGACGGGACACTTCAGCGATATCATGCTCCAGCAGACGACTGTAACTGATCGGCAGGCCACAGCTGGTACCAAGCCCGGCAATAGCTGCCTTGATCTCCTCAATCCCCCGTTTGCGGGCTGTTGCTGCTGCAATCACCGGTATCCCCAGCCGCTGCTGCAACAGGGACAGATCAAAGGAGAGCCCCATCCGTTCAGCCTCATCCATGATATTGACCACCAGCACCACCGGCAGGCCAGCCTCAATCAACTGGATCGTCATGGCCAGCATCCGCTCCAGGTTACGGGCATCCAGCACATGCAGCACCACATCCGGTTTTTCATTCAAGAGGATCTCGCGGGCCACCCGCTCCTCTTCCGTAATGGTATGTACGGCATACATACCGGGCGTATCAATCACCTGCCAGGTCTCGTCAGCTATGGTGGCGTTCCCCCGCGACACCTCAACAGAAGTACCGGGATAGTTGGAAACCGTGACATAACTGCCGGTAAGGGCATTGAACAACACACTTTTACCCACATTGGGATTGCCCACCAGGGCAACCCGTCGCAGGGATTGAGAAGTATCAGGAGTTACTGCAGAAGCTGACATCATGTATTCCTTGTAGTGAAAGCCATTTTCACAAAATAGCGACAAACTCCTAAGCTTTGCTGGAACAGGTTGGACAGAGCCCGAACAACTGCATCTTATGGGCCGTAAGGCTAAACCCGTGGCGCTTGGCAATATCCCGTTGCAACTGCTCTATCGTATCATCCTCAAACTCGACAATGGCATTACAGCCGGTGCAGATCAGGTGATCATGATGCTCACCCACCAGCTGATGCTCATAGCGGGTCTGCCCGTCCGGCAGCATCATCTCACGGGCCAGACCAGCCTCCACAAACAGCTTCAGGGTACGATAAACCGTGGCCTGCCCAACACCGGGATGGGATGCCTTCACCTTCAGATACAACTCTTCAACACTTAGATGTTCATGGGTAGAAAGGAAAATATCAAGAATAACATCACGCTGGCGGGTAGAACGCAACCCCTGCCGGGCGGCAAAGGCATTGAACGTCTTTTTCTTTTCCAGGATCATGGCACCACCCCATCTGATTTTTATTATCAATAACAGAAGCGGCACATGGGGGTCAAGGCTTTTTGAAAACGACTTTCAGTAACTTGATACAGATCAATAAAGATGAGGCGAAACCTGTTCTGCCATCGGATTCATCCGCACCGCCAGAGAAAACAGGTAGGGGTAATCCAGCTTCAAATGCTGCATATACAACACCCATTCACGGGAAAGATAGCCAAAGGCACGCTTGATATCGCCATTTAAATGCTCAACATCCGTCGCAGGAATCCCAGCCAGAGATTCACGGGCATCCAGTTCCTCAACCAGGTGAAATACCGCCCAGAGCAGGTCGGTAAACGCCTCATGCTCAAGCAGGTTCTGGTTCTCCAGAAGCCCCACCAGAAAACTGCGTTTTCCCACCAGAAAGCGCTTCAGTTCCTCAAGATCAAGACCGGAACCAGCAGCATCAATCTTGATGTCGTGCGAACCAAGGAACGCAAGAGCAGCATTAAAATCAGCTTCCTTCCACGGAGGCGTGACCAGCAAAGA
>DAIQQT010000346.1:0-3472 GCA_036786685.1 Trichlorobacter sp. | reverse complement strand
AAGCTGCGCCAAATCCTCAGATGGTACTGCTTTGAAAACTATGGGACAGCAGTGAGTCTCTACACAATTCTACAGGTCTTGAGCGTAACCATCTTTGAACGAATGCCGCTGTTACAGGCACTTACAGAATCTGAATACAAAAACGAAACTGACACAAGCAATAAACAGCTGATTCTATTCAACTAAACGTTGGGACACTACTGATGTTCTTTAATGAATAGTCCATCGGTATCCTCACAGGCAGGGGAATAGGTGTGCAGACTGAAACAACGTACCAGACAGCATACAGCAGCAGTGCCAAAATGCAATGCTGCTTCAGGAGATTGTCATGAACAGAGAAACAATGCTGATCGGTGTTGCAGGGGCAGGTAGCATGGGGGGCGGTATTGCCCAACTGGCTGCCATGGCAGGTTTCCGGGTGCGGCTGTATGCCCGGCGTGCTGCCGGGCTTGATGATGCCCTGCAGGGGATGGCTGCCAGCCTGGCCAAGCTGCACGAAAAGGGGCTGATTACTGAAGAACCAGCCGCGGTCCTGGCCAGAATTACCCCTGGCTGTGATGTGACGATGCTGTCTGACTGTGGTCTGGTGATCGAGGCGATTGCCGAGCAGATGGAGCTTAAATCTGAGCTGCTCAGCTCCATTGGAACTGCCTTAGGCAAAGACGCCATCCTGGCCAGCAGTACCAGCAGTCTTTCCATTACCGCACTGGGGCAGGCTTCCGGTATTCCTGAACGGTTCATCGGCATGCATTTTATGAATCCGGTGCCGCTGATGGAGGTGGTTGAGTTGATCAGCGGAGAACAGACAGCGCCAGAGACCATCAGCTTTGCACAGCAGATGACCGTTGCGCTGGGGAAGCAGTTTGTCTGCAGCAAGGATCAGCCCGGTTTTATCATTACCCGGCTGCTCTGTGTGCTGATCAATGAGGCCTTTGAGATGCTGCAATCCGGGGTTGCTGATGCCGAGGCCATTGATAGTGCCATGCACCTGGGTGCCCACCATCCGATGGGGCCGCTGGCCCTGGCTGATATGATCGGGCTGGATGTGATCCTGGCGGCAACAGAAGTCCTGGCAAGCGGTCTGGACAGCCACAAATATGCGGCATCCCCCCTGCTGCAAGAGTATGTGGCACAGGGCAGGTTGGGCAGGAAGAGCGGCCAGGGGGTGTATCCTTACCACCCCTGACCCCTTCTGAAACAGGAGGGGGACTCAGCTCCCCTCCTTGCTAAGGAGGGGCCGGGGGGGCGGTTTTCGTCCCCACATGATTGCTAAAGTGCATTAGTACACGCCGTAGGTCTTTGCCAGCAGGCTTTGATCAGTGCGGGAATGAATCAACCGTGACAAGGCAGTGCAGAACCCCTGCATGGCCTCGCGACCGGCAATGCTGACCCTGATCCAGCCGGGAAACCGGAACCCGGTCATGGTGCGGACCATGTAGCCCTGCTGCATCAGCAGGCGATAGGCCAGGGTGTCGCTGAACGGCAGCTTGATCATGGCAAAGTTGCAGTCGCTGGCCAGGAGCGGCAGTTTCAGTTCAGCACACTGGGCTGCCAGCATCTGCTGCCCTTCCTGTACCAGGTTGCGGGTGGCAGTGATGAAGGTCTGATCCCCCAATGCAGCCAGGGCGGCTGACTGGGCCAGGGTGTTGACCGAGTAGACAATGGCGGTCTTGCGGACAATATCGGTTACCTGTTCTGTACCCACCAGATAACCGATCCTGAGGCCTGCCAGGCCGTACATCTTTGAGAAGGTGCGGAAGACGATCAGGTTGGGAAAGCGTGACATGAGTGCGATGCCGTCCGGGTAGTCAGGCTGGTTCATGAATTCAGCATAGGCCTCATCCAGCACCACGATATGATTGGGCCCCAGCCGCTCCATGAAGCGGATCAGCCGATCCTTGCTCCACCAGGTTCCGGTGGGGTTGTTGGGGTTGCAGATAAAGACCAGTTTGGTACGGCTGTCAACCCGCGCCAGTAGCCCCTCTTCATCAAACCCGAAATCATCGAGCGGCGCCAGCCGGGCATCAACGCCGGAAAAGCGGGCGATCCATTCGTAGACCGCAAAGGTGCGGTCAGCGGTCACAATATTGTCTCCCTGTTCACAGAATGCCTTGATCACAAAGGCGATGACCTCATTGGCGCCATTGCCCAGAATAATCTGAGGCGGTTTCACCCCCAGGTACTCAGCCAGTTTGGCCTGTAAGGGGCGGCAGTCACCACTGGGGTAGCGGGAAACCAATGCCGGGTCAAAGGATTTCAGGAAGGCTGCTGCTGCCGGTGGAGGCCCCAGAGGATTTTCGTTGTTGTTCATCCTGATCAGGCGTGGACAGCCGAACATCCGCTGCAGCTCATCATCGGGCGGCGAGGGGATGTAGGCCTCAAACTGCCGCACATACTGCGGTACCAGCGCCTCAAGGTTACAGAGGTTCATCGGCTGCCCCCGGCCCGGTAGAGGTGGATCAGGTCGCCGGTTCCACCCCAGGGCACCAGCATGCGGGGGATGAAGCCGCGCTTCAGCAGGTGCGGGGCCAGCAGGGCATCAAAGGGGCGTCCGGTATCAACGGTGCAGTAGATTGCGCTGAACTGCTCCTGATCCAGCAGTTGCAGATGCTCTGCAAGCACCGCCTCAGCATCACGTCCCACCAGCAGCGGGGTAAGACGGGCCATGCCGGTTGAACGGTTGAGCCGGGTTGCAAACAGGGTCAGGCCGTTGGCGGTTTCACCATCATCGTGATAGGCGCGGATATTTCTGGCCAGGGCCATGCTGCTGCACCAGTCGGTGTAGAACGGCATCAGTTCAGCAGCAACAGCAGCATCGCTACCAAACTCCTCGGCCAGCATCCGGTAGCCGGTCCAGATCGTCCCGCCGGGTATGGCAAGGCTGCCTGCTGCCTCAAACCCTGCTGCTGCAGGCGGTTGCTGCGGCGCATACAGCACCAGTCCCAGACGGTTGCTGCGGCCAAACTGTTCAGCTACCTTTTCGCACAGGGCGGTTGCGAGCTGTTCCGGTTCAGTAACTGCTGCCAGGTACGGGCCAAAACAGGCCACCATTCTGCCTTCGTCAGCATGCCAGATCAGACCGCCAGCCAGTTCTCCCTGTTCCCCCTGCGCCAGTATGATGCCGTATTCATTGCTGGCCAGTTTATCCAGCAGACGACCGGGCGGGGTGAATTCTTCTGGAAACTGGCAGGCAGCAAAGGAGTCGGCAATCAGTGCTGAAAACTGCTTGACCAGATCCGGTGCAGGGGTGGTGGTCAGTTGCCAGGTCGGGACAGGCGTGTGGGGATGGAATGGTTGGGCTGAGGCAGGATAGCTGCGCTCTTTGCGCAGCATGATCTCCCAGCCACCCAGTGCCATCTGCCGGATGCTGAACTGGTCACAGGCCCGTGACGCCAGAAAAAGCCCCATTTCGGCCAGCCCTGCTTCGGTTTCATGGTCAGGCCGGGAGGTGATGTTGAAGATCCGCAGATCA
>DAIQQT010000345.1:0-3481 GCA_036786685.1 Trichlorobacter sp. | reverse complement strand
TCGCTGTTGTGGGGTGACTCAGTCCGGCTGGCTATCCAAGCCTGTACGGTTGACAGGCGGTAGCGTACGGATTTGCCGATTTTTACATGTGGTGGAAGGTCAGACGTGCCGTAGACTCGGGCACGGTTGAGGGTCGAGACTGCAAGGCTGGTAAGCGTTGCAGTCTCCTGAACAGTCAGCAGACGGTCCCCGCTGATCGGTTCCGGTTGCAGCATTGGGGTTAGATTCTTGTGCTTGGGCACGGGGTTGGCTCCTTTCGTTAATGTTTTTGAGTTCAGAGATAACTTGTGATATACAATCAACATATTCTATGCAAAACAAAACTAATCTAAACAAAACTAATTATCAAGAGGTTTTTGTGTCAACCCTTTCAGAATTTTTAAAACTCGAAAAAAATCAAGCCATTGCGCTTGATAGGATTGTCGAAATACTGAGAACTTCTGGGAGTTGGGGAAAGAGAGGACTCTTTGTCAAAGTTGCCAATGACACTGGGTTTTCTGCAGCGTATGTGGGTCAAGTGCTGACAGGGAAGAAACCTTTAACGGATGAATTTGTTTATAAACTTTCTGATTGTTTTGGGGTGGCTGTTGCATATTTTAGGGGGGAAGAGGAACTTTTTGACAGAAACAGCCAGATTTTAGAAAAAATTGATAAATTATCCGTTGATGAGAAGTTTGATATGGTTGTCAATTCGCTTCTTTCAAACGATAAGGAGTTGATAATTAACAAACTGAAGACAAAAGTCGGCTTCACAGACGAAGAGGCTAAGAGATATTTGGGAGTAATCAGCGAGTGGCTTGGTAAGCATACACTCCCCGATATTTTAGGTAACATGCATATCGAGATATTCAAGCCGCTGATAGATGAAACATTTAAAATGTCCGTTGATGAGACACCCATAGGAGAAAAGGAGCTTGAATCTCTTTGTGCTGATATCGGCAGTAAACTTGATTCAGAAGTTCTAAAACCAGCCATCAGGGAGCTTGCGCTTATGCCAGCATCTGAACTGCCAGGCATAGCAGCAATAATCAAACGATTCAGAGAGAATCAGAGTTTTAACTTGGAAGCCAGAAAGCTGCTTAACAACAGCATTGCGCATTCAAAATAAGGTTTTCAGATGCTGCAGTGTGCAGTGGATCATCCCACCAACTAAATACCAGGTGAAGTGAGATTTTCTCACTTCACCCATACATCATAAACCACCACCAGACACCACCGGCCATCTTGGTCACCCTCCTTCAACCTGTTTTCTGTTTCTTTTTTCCCTTTGTATTGGTTTGGCGTGTTACGGTAGTTACCTCGTTACATGCCTAATATTATTAACGAAAACCTGTAACCTTGCCAAGTTACAGGCGGTTACTCTGGTTACATGCTGATATTGTTGGTGTTTTTTGTGGTTGGTTGGGTGAATCGGGGCAAATTACCCAGGGATATGCCAGAAACTGGCGATATTTTCCGCTGCCAGGGAGTCACGCCACATCATAGGCCGATACGGAAAACAGTCAGTTATTTCCTATCTTTCCAATTCTCCGCGCTCAGAAAAAATTCATTCGTAACCAAACCTCGGGGTCTTGTCAGCCCGCATGGAAGAACCCCCAGGGAGGACCCGCACTATATCTGGGGGCGCAGAATCAGCAGCACCCAACATATAGGAGTGCATCAAAAGCAGATCAAGCCGGTTCGCTGCACAGGTCGTGTGGTTAGTATTCATTCTGGATAGGAGTAGCAGGGGTGTGCTGTGCCTGCCATGTGGCAACGTGAGGCAAGATTACGGCGCGGGATACCCTGCTCATCTGGGGCGCGGGGGGAGCATGTTAGACAGAAAGCCCCTTCCTGATGGGATGGATTGAATCTGATATCCAACCATAGACCTGCATCACGTACCACAATTTAAGTTTACAATTAAACATTCCGATGTATAAATATAAACATCAATACAACAAAAGGGGGTCACACACATGTCTGCATCCGTGCAGTTTGCATTCCAGCAGCTACCTGGAGCACTTGCCGAGCCAGACAAGACTGGGGGCGATGGATTAACACGACTGATAACCAATCTTTTCGATAGATGGGATCTGACTGGTGATGAGCAGCTTGACCTTTTAAGTTTAAG
Organism: Trichlorobacter sp.; assembly: GCA_036786685.1. Taxonomy (GTDB): domain Bacteria; phylum Desulfobacterota; class Desulfuromonadia; order Geobacterales; family Pseudopelobacteraceae; genus Trichlorobacter. Next base: position 1,368 of record DAIQQT010000345.1, on the reverse strand, counting down.
CGCCAAAAGCAGATCCCTGCTTCCTGCATATCGTAGAGGTACAAAGTCCATATCTGCCAGCCGGGATACCACAGAGCGTGTTGCCTGGTTGCTTTCAGTCCACAAGGCCTTGAGGTTGCTGTACCCCAGAAACCCTGAGCTTCGCTATACCTGGATTAAGCGGCGCAATCAGGCATTCAACAACCTGACACCTCTTGAGATTATGAGACAAGGCGGCATCGTTGGCCTGATGGTTGTATCTCGCTATCTTGATTATCAGCGGGGTATGTAATATGGACCGGCTATTTTCACTGTCGAGAGACTTCCGGGAAGAGTTTCAACGAAATATCGTGTCACTGCGCCAATCAGAAGACCTGTTTGATGATATCAGTGACGGTGATCCGGCGCTTTCAGCAATAGCGCAGCGCCTGGAATCAGCCCTGAAATCAAATGTCCCGACAGGGACTATACAGCGGGGCTTCTTCTATTCAGCGCCTTTACAGTATCCGTTCTCAAACATTACGGAATCCCGATACAGTGACGGCACCTTTGGCGTGCTGTACGGAAGTCTTGATTTAGAAACCACAGTATATGAAACCGTGCATCATATGATCCGCTGTGAGCTTGGAGTTGAAGGCATCAGTGGAACAATCATACGTGAGCGTGCCGTCTATCTGGTCCATTGCAATGCCATACTGCTGGATCTTACCGGCAAGACAGCAGACTTTCCCGAGCTGATTTCTAACGACTATACCTTTACCCAGCAGGTTGGTAAAAGAGTCAGCAGCGAAGGCCACCCTGGTTTGTTGGTGCCTTCAGCCAGAAAAGCAGACGGCACCAACGTGGCAGTTTTCAATCCATCCGTCCTGAGCAACGCCAGAGTCAGTTGCTATCTGGTGTACAGAATGGACACAGGACGCAAGGTTGTAACGGTTGAAAGAGAAGAAGGTACTACGTGGTTTGAAATCAGATACTAGCGCAATGACTATCTGACTATTGCCGCTTGCTCTTCCATCAGAGGGGCAGCAGTAACCAGCTCCGTGATCCTATCCGCAATCTTCTGCATCGGTTCCCGCAACCGCTCCGTTGTGATCTGGATATACCCACCGGTAACATCATTCCCCATGCTGTGATTCAGCAGTGCCTTCAAGCTGTAGTGTGGCACGTCCAGGCTTTCTGCAATAGTGATGAAGGTACGTCGCAGGTCATGGAAACAGAACTGAACACCGGTTGCAGCTATGATGTCCCGCTTGTAGTTGTCAGGGTTGCTCAAGAATGGCGAGGGATGCTTGCCCGGGAAGATATATTCATTCTCATACCCAGCTGCCCGACGTTTCAACAGCAGCTTGTAAAGCTGTTCTGACATCGGCATGGTCACTTGATCATCTT
>DAIQQT010000344.1:0-3502 GCA_036786685.1 Trichlorobacter sp. | reverse complement strand
CGCAGTCAGCCAGACCGTGCGCACACCACTACTCTGTAAAATCTGCATGGCCTGCTTGAACAGCCTGGTGCCAATTCCTCTGCCCCGAGAGCCTGCCTTCACCAGTAGATTACCGATCCAGGCAGACCTGCCATGTCGGACAGCGGTGATAAATCCCACCGGCCCACCTTCTTCGTGGCAGACCAGACAACCGTCCGGCGAGCGTTCCAGCAAAAAGGCCAGTTCTCGGCGTGTACTGATCCAGCCTTCATCCTTGGCAAGTGCCAGAAACGGGTGAATGGCATCGGGGGTGAAGGAACTGATTTCCATAGACAACCTCATGTATCTGCCCGGTTGGTCAAGTCCTAAAGCAAGCCGATGGCGTCTGCCCGGCATTGCTTGCAATGCCGCATCTGGCTGATAATCCGCTCGTTGCTGTTGCGTACCTCTGCCAGCAGTTCCGGCGTTGGTGCCGGGATGTGCGCCAAGTCAGCCTGCGGGATCAGCGGCATGACATTCATCACAAAGGCACCTAACCCTTTTACCCGCTCGGCTATCTGCGAAACCTCGGCCTCATTGATGCCTGGAATCAGTACGGTATTAACCTTAACTACCATGCCCAGCTCCACGGCACGCTGGACACCTTCATACTGACTGGCCAACAGTATTTCGGCGGCGTCATTACCGCTGTATCGTTTACCGTGGTAAAAAATATGACGATAAATGTGGGCTGCGGTTTCCGGATTGATAGCGTTGATGGTCACCGTCAGGCTGTGCAGACCAAGCTCATGCAGGCGATCCAGAGATTCGGGCAACAGCAGGCCGTTAGTACTCATGCATTTGATCAGGTTAGGAAATGCTTCACCCACCAGTCTGAAGGTTTCAAACGTCTGCTGATTAGCCAGCGGATCGCCAGGCCCGGCAATACCGACAACCCGCATACTGGGGCCCAACAGCGGGGATGCCATGACCTCGTGCGCCTTGGCCAGTGCCTCCGTTGGTGTCAGCAAACGGCTGGTGACGCCAGGGCGGGATTCGTTGGCACAGTCATGCTTACGCGTACAGTAGCCGCACTTGATGTTACAGGCCGGGGCGACAGCCAGGTGCATTCGGCCGGTCTTGTGGTGATTACCTTCAAAACAGGGGTGTCCCTGAATTTTTTTCATCTGCTGACAAATCGTTGCCATACGCACACTCCTTTCAAAACAAACGGCACCACAGGACTTCAGTCCTGAGGCGCCGTTGCCTAAGATGTCTTTACGTAGGCATAGAATGTGCCATGTTGTGATTGATAGTTATATCAGCTTGTTATGGGATGCCTCACAAATAGTCTGCCTGTTTTGTTATCAGATTTGTCTGTCTGGGGCAGACACAACGATGAAACGATCATCAAACAGATCCTCCAGCAACGGTCGAACCTCTTCCCATGTTAGTCCGCCACCACCGCAACCAGGGCGGGGAACAACGATTCGTTTCCAGTCCCGCTGGTCTGCCAGGCAGCGCAGTTCTTCAGCTGACTGACGGATCAACTGTTTATTCGGTTGAGAAAACGGTGTGTCTTCAACGGGAAAGCTGACAAGTCCCGGCAGAATCTCATACACATGATTGCCTCCTGCCTTCAATAAGCGGCCAAGGCGATGACGCAGATCAGGAAACCGTTCCGCTGCTATGCGTGCAACTCCGCGTCCCGGAATGCTGTGTCCGTCTCGGGTTACAGAACCGTTTGTGGTGATGGCAATCACTGTCGTACCCCAGAATATCCAGATGTCGATCTGTTGTTCATGCATACAGGTATAGTCCTTGCTTGATGAAATAGTATGATCCTGCATCTTGATCCCATGGAAATCAGAGAGCATGCCCGTGCTGCCTTTATCGGCATGGCCGTCGGTGATGCCTTTGGCGCTACGGTTGAGTTCATGACGCCACAGGAGATTGCAGCCAAATTTGGCATCTTCAAGGAAATAGTCGGCGGTGGCTGGCTACGGCTTAAACCGGGACAGGTGACCGATGACACTGAAATGGCGCTTTGTATCGCTCGTGCTGTGGTCAGGAACCAGTCTTGGTCCAGGGAAGCAATCGCCCGCGAATTTGCAGAATGGCTGAGATCACGGCCGGTTGACTGTGGCGATACCTGCCGTAAAGGCATTCGTGCCTACATGTTGGACGGCGTCCTGGAAGCACCGTATAACCAATGGGATGGCGGCAATGGCGCTGCCATGCGGATGCTGCCGGTGGCGATGTTCTCGTTTCCTGATGGTGAATTGCTAAAAAAGTATGCCCTTGAACAGGCCCGGCTGACCCACCACCAGGTCTTGTCGGATGCAGCCTGTATCTGTCTGGGGACACTGCTGCACCTTATTCTGCAGGGTGCTTCCAAACATCAGCTACGGCACGAGGTAGATGGTTTTGTTGCGCGCTTTCCCGGCTTCTGTTTTGACCCGTATCGCGGACTTGCCACCGGCTATGTTGTGGACACACTGCAGACCGTCTTTCATTGGTTCTTCAGGGGGACCAGCTTTGAAGACTGCCTGGTGGGTACGGTTAATCAGGGTGGCGATGCCGATACCACCGGTGCCATCTGCGGCATGCTGGCCGGAGCTTATTATGGTCGAGAGGCGATTCCCAGACGCTGGCTGAAGAAAATGGATCAGAAGCTGATACATAAACTTGAAAACTATGCAGATCAACTGATTATGGCGAGCCCTGCCGGGTGCCGGTTCTGACGTATTCCTCTGCCAATGCTGCCATACTAAGCCTGCGGGCCATGGATTGGCTGCGCAGCATCCTGAAGGCAGCATCTTCGCTGATGCGGTACATCTCCATCAGCAAGCCTTTTGCGCGTTCGATGATTTTCCGATCCTGAAGCTTGGCTTTTGTCAGCTCAAGCTCCTGCCTGAGTGCTGCGGTCCTGGTGGCGGAGCGAATGGCGAGTTCCAAGGCAACGGTACTGTCTGATAAAGGAAACGGTGTGGTTAAAAAGGCATCAATTTGATCGTTGATTGCCTGTTTCAGATGCTCCTGTTCGTCAGTACGCACGAGTAGAATTGTTGCTGCGGTTATTATTTTTCTGATGCTGGCAGCCAGTTTGCTTCCGGATATTGGAGCTGCAGCTTCAAGCAGCATAAGGTCTGGGTGATGATCGATGGCCAGTTCAAGTGCATTGTCGCGCTGATTGCAAGCCAGCACCTGCTGATAGCCGATCCCGGGCAGGTGTTTTTTTAGCTGCTCCCTGATTCTGATATCTGTGTGGCAGATTAGTGCGCACGGCATGAAAATGATCTCCCCGCTTGATGATGACTGTGTATGTTTGCACGGGGCATGCCACTTGGTAGCTGGGAAGGAAAGGTGTGTTGCAGAGACACTGGATGAGATATTGAGTGCTGTTCAGCTGGCAGCAGACAATTGTCTCAGTTGCACGATAGGTTGCACAAACGAAAAGGGCCTACAGACAGAATCTGTAAGCCCTTGATTTGTATGGCTCCCCAGCGCGGACTCGAACCACGGACATGGTGATTAACAGTCA
>DAIQQT010000343.1:0-3540 GCA_036786685.1 Trichlorobacter sp. | reverse complement strand
CCAGTTCACGGATCGAGGTCAGATCACGCAGGGTCAGGATGACGCCGATCGCCTCGCCATTCGCCCGCAGCAGGGGAAACGTGGTTGCATTGGCAGGAATACCGCGACCGGACGCATTGAGCACCACATTATCCTGGTCTGACAGGGAAACTCCACTGGCAGCGGTACGTTCAACCATATCCACCAGCACCGCTTCAGCGCGAAAGGACTCTCTAAAACGGGCGCCCAGCACCTGACTGCGGGAGCGGCCGGTCATCTCTTCGGCAGCGGGATTCATCAGGGTCACCAGTCCCTCCTGGCTCACCACGATGACACCGTCGCCGACGCTGTCCAGCACGGTGACTGCATATCCACTCAATTCCGTGTACACGATCCGGCTCAGACTCCTGTCTCTTCAATCCGGCCAATGACTGCCAGCAATTCATCCAGACTGCCGGCACTGTTAACGGTCCTGCGCAGGGCAGCGGCACCGGTGATACCATGGATGTACCAGCCCAGATGTTTCTTCATCTCCCGCATCGCAACCGCCTCTCCGGCTTCTTCACAGAACCGCTCACAGTGCCGCCTGGCCGTTGCGGCGCGTTCTGTTGCAGGTATCGCAGCGATGGGTCGGTCCTGCAGCAAGGCGATGCTCTGGCTGAATATCCAGGGGTTGCCCAACGCTCCCCGTGCAATCATAACTGCGTCACATCCGGTCTGCTGCAGCATCCTCCGGCAATCCTCCGGCGTAAACAGATCCCCGCTGCCAATCACCGGAATTGAAAGCACTTGTTTCAAACGAGCAATCTGCTCCCAGTCTGCCTGTCCACTGAACATCTGAGCCCTGCTGCGGGGATGCAGGGTGACCGCATCACAACCCTCAGCCTCGGCAATCCGTCCCACTTCCAGCCAAGTGTCATCGCCGCACTGCCAGCCGCTGCGCATCTTGATGGTCAACGGCAGCTGCGTTGCCCTGCGCACCGCCCTGATAATCGCAGCTACCTGTGCCGTATCCTTGAGCAGGGCGCTTCCTGCACCGGTTGTCACCACCTTGCGCACCGGGCACCCCATGTTGATGTCCAGCAGTTCACCGTGGCCTTCAACCATTCTGGCCGATTCTGCCAGCAGCTCCGGATTATCACCAAAGATCTGGATACCCAATGGTCGGTCCTCTGGTGAACTTTTCAGCAGCGCCCAGGTCTTTACCCCTTCACGAACCATGCCGTTGACACTCACCATCTCGGTAAAAGCCAATGCAGCTCCTTCATAGCGACAGACACACCTGAAAACGTGATTTGTAATGCCTGCAAGGGGCGCAAGCAACAGATTGTGAGGCAAATGCAGACTGCCGATCTTTAGCGGTTGAAGTAACGTCACCAACACCTCCTGACTAAAAGAACAGCACACATGTCTATTTTTTGTGCATACTAGCACGTTCCTGCAGCAGAACAAACCTTCTGCAGTACAGCATTTTTTTGTTGCCTTGCGGACACGATTAACGCTTAAATGGTCACATCCGTACCCATTCTGTACACAACCACAAGGAGAATCCGCCAATGTTCGGAATCGGCATGCCGGAACTAATCATCATACTGGTGATAGCCCTGATTGTGATCGGCCCCCAGAAACTGCCAGAACTGGCTAAATCACTGGGCAAAGGCCTGGCAGAGTTCAAAAAGGCCTCCGATGACTTCCAGCGCAATGTGCAGGATCAGGTTCGCAAGGCCGAAGTTGAGGAGCTTATCAAAACCAAGCAGACAGAGACCCAGACCGCTGAAGCACAGCCAGAAGCACAAACTGCTGAAAAACAGGCTACCGAAACACCAGCAACTGCTTCGTCTGATGCAAACAACAAGCCCGCCTGAATTTTAATCAGACTTGCGTCGCGCCAACAGAAAAGGCCGGGAGATTTCCCGGCCTTTTGTCTGCTGACACCTGTATTCTGAAGCTTACTTTACTTCAACATTGATCTGCTTAGGCTTAACTTCCTCTTTTTTGGGCAGTGTCACCGTCAACACCCCTTTATCACAGGCTGCAGCAACATGCTCCTGGTTAATGGTTGCCGGCAATTTGAAACTACGCTGAAAGCTGCCGAAATACCGCTCAATCCGGTGATAGTTCTCCTTCTTGACTTCACTTTCGTGTTTGCGTTCACCCCTGATAGTCAGCAGGTTATCCTCAATCCGCACATCAATGTCCTTCTGCTCCACGTCAGGCAGCTCAGCCTTGATCACAATGTTCTCTGGAGTTTCGTAAATATCAACCGCCGGCTGCCAGATACCTTCCTTGATATCCTCACCGGGTTAGTCGCTGCCGCCCCACGAGAGGTTCAGCAAACGGTCCATCTGTTCCTGCATACCGCGCAGTTCCCGCAACGGGTTGTACTTGACGAGTGCCATGACCTGTTCCTCCTTTACTTGCAAAAGTTCTGCGTACCGCAGTATCTGATAAAAAGATAAGCAGCAAATGACACTTGTCAAGGGGCCCGGCAGGATATTCTCGCTAGCCGTGCATACCTCCTTGATACTGTGAGTTCCCTCCCCTTTCAGATTGCTGGCAACGGCGTCTTCCGTTACTATGGCACAACCTCAGGAGGATTGCCATGCTGCGTTATTCAGTTATCGAGCTTTCAAATGTTTCTGAAGAAACCATCGAAGGAACCCTGAATGAAAAGACCGCCCAAGGTTGGCAGTTTGACGGTATGCAGTTTGCCATGCGGGAGAGCAGCAAACGCCCGGCCATGGCCTTTCTGCTGTTCACACGGGAAGAGGAAGAACAGCAAGAGCCACACTCCTTGTTCAACACCAGCCCACACAAAACAGCTTGTACCACCTAACTAAAAGAGGTAACCTGTATGCGCAGTTACAATGCGCATAAGGAGTATGGCATGCAGACCGTCATTTATGACACCAGCGCCCCCAAAAAACCGACTAATGTCAGCATTAACCGTGACCTGCTCCAGCAGGCCAGAGAGCACCAGATCAACCTTTCACAAGCACTTGAATCACGGCTGGAAGAGCTGCTGCGTAAGCAGAAACGGCAGCAATGGCTGCAGGAAAACCAGGAGGCGGTTGAAGCCTACAACCGACGTGTTACGACTAACGGTGTCTTCAGTGACGGCATGAGGCAATTCTGATGGCACAATTTGATTTGTACACCAATCCCAATCATGAAACCAGCCGATCAATCCCGTATTTGCTGGATGTGCAAGCAGATTTTTTAAGTAATCTGGCAACACGGGTGGTGATACCGCTCTATACCATAGCGGCATTGGGCAAGGCGGCAACCCATCTGAATCCTACCTTTTCCATCCAACAGAAAACGGTGGTGCTGTCAACCGCAGAACTGGCCGGTGTTACCATCAGCAGTCTGGGCGACCGCATTGGTTCTCTTAAAGAACATCGACAGGAGATCATTGCTGCCCTTGATTTTCTGTTCACCGGTTTTTGATTTCTTCACAAATCACTACAAAGCGGTATATCGGACGCCCCAATGAACAAAACCCTCTACCTGATCGATGGTTCGTCGTACCTTTACCGGGCCTACTTTGCCATCAAGCGG
>DAIQQT010000342.1:0-3540 GCA_036786685.1 Trichlorobacter sp. | reverse complement strand
CAGACGGTCACCATCAGTGACGACGCGGCCCTGGCTGCCGGGGCGGCTGATCCAGCTCTGCAGGAAGGCAGTCCGTGGAGCCGGGAAGAAGCGGCGGTCATAGCGTTCAAGTTCCTCAAACGGAACCGACGAAATATCCGCAAGAGTTGCCTCTGCAGGCCTGCCGACCCCTTCGTAGCGGGCGTTGTAATGGGCAATGGCAACCCCCATCTGCTGCACATATTTGTCCAGCATCGCCACCACCCCGTCAAGCCCGTAGACGCGGTCACCCATGTACTCCAGCAAGGCATCGCAGAGCTTCATGCCGATGCCAAGGTGCCGTAGTTCCTCTTTCACGATGTAAAATCCCAGAAAACCAAAGTTGTCATCGTAGGCGACGGCTGAGGCGGTGCCGACCGGCTCTCCGTTGATCTCGGCAATAAAGAAACCGTTCGGGTCAGCGGCGTAAAAGGGATCGGCATCATGCAGCCCCGGATTCCAGCCTTCATTTCCGGCCCACGCAACAGCCAGCTGCAGGTCGTTCTTATCCATACGGCGGACATCTATTTTATTCACTGACATGACAGACTCCTGACAATATGCACTAGCATGTTGCTAAAACAGATTACGATCCACGCTATATCACCAAAACAACGCATCTGACTGACCAGAGGATATCAGACTTTTTGCAACCGGCAAGCTTGCCAAGCAGGTAATCCACGTTATACTTATATACTGTGCAGGCTTTTTGAGCAGACCATGCCACCCAGCTCGACACAGTGCAATCAAACCCGGCATAGCCGGTTAATCTTAAACAGGGGGTAGAGTATGAGACACCGGATGATGGTCATGGCTATTGTTGCAGCAGCGACGGTTTTTGGGGCCGGTACCGCATTGTGCAAAACCCAGTACAGCGTCTACTGCGCAAACGGCAAGATTGAGGTCGATTCACGCACCCTGGATCAGATGAAGTCAGCCCGCGGCTCAGGAACATGCCTGTTAAAGGCATTTGACTACAAGATGGACGCTGACAAACATGCACAGTCACTTGGCGGAGCCGGGGCTTCCTGCAAGTGTAAATAGCGTAGAAACAACTTCCTGCATAACTCATTGCGACTCCTCTCAACCCGATTATTTCAAAGCAGGGTTGAGAGGAGTCGCTTCATTTTCAACGCCAGGAGCCGAACCTATCAGTGTGATCCAGGCTAACGTAACGCTTCAACAAGCATCTTCTGATTAACAATATCAGGCCGGGCATAGGGCTGGTCATACACCAGCAGCATGATAAAAATCAGTCCCATCAGGCTGGTCACCGTTACCCCCACCACCCGTTGCCACTGGTGGTGATCACCGTGATTAAGGGCCACCGCAAATTTGGTAAACAGACCAAGAAAGAACAGGACGATCCAGGTAATTGCCGGAACCGTATCCGCCGCAATTCTAAGACGCTCCACCCGCGCGTTGATCAGGTCAGTGACATCCGTTCGCAGGGCATCCCGGACATCCTCGGCTGCAACCGTATGTACCTGCCGCAACAGGTCGCTCAAGACCTTCCTGACCGCTCTATTCTCCCCTTCATGCTGCATCCTTTTCCATTCATCAGTAACCACCAGATTGACATACTCGTGAAGATGTCTGACGATTACGGCCTGATCCGCAGCAGGCAGTACCTCGGCATGCAATCTGATCATCTGAATGGCAGCAGCCTCATGATGCAGCGATTGCCTGGCAGTGCTGACATCGGCCTGAATCTGGGAGGAGAGCAAGGCGGCAATGAACACGAAGGCAGTTGCCGCCATGCCTGACAACGGCGAGCTGATATCAAGCGGTTTCTTGCCCTGTGCAATCCGGCGCACCGCCAGCCTGATCAGTGCAAGCGTGCCGAATCCGATAATGACAACGGCAAGAACAAGAACCGGGACAGGTTGTGCAACAAAGAATCTAAACATAGTGCTCTATTTTTCCCCCACCAGTACCTGTGTCTTGATCCATTTACCCAGGATCTCTTGCAGCCGCCCCTCCCGACGCATCCGATCCAACGCCTTATTAAGCTGAACCAGCAGGTCCTGATCATTATTGCGGACGGCCCAGGCCAGCTGTTCATCGGTTAACGGCTTAAACAGGCCGACCAATCCCTGATGCTGGGTGGCAAGATCTGCACTAAACCTCCAGACTGTGGGTGCATCGTGAACAAAGCAGTCGATACTGCCCTGCTCAAGCGCTCTGATCCCTGCCTCGGTAGTATCAAAGTGGGTAATGCCGCCCCAGGCAAAGGTTTTAAGAGAGAACTGTTCTCCGGTGCTGCCCCGCTCCACACCAATTCTGACACCTGCAGACTGGTCAAACAGTGCCCAGGGGAAACGTTTGATATCTTTTTCCCGTATCAGCAGCATCTGCCCCACCTTCAGATAGCTATCAGTAAAACTGACCAGGCCCTGTCGCTCTGTCGTAATCGACATACCGGCCATGATCAGATCTATCTGCCCTGCCTGCAGTGAAGGAATCAGACGATCAAACGGAATGATTTCATACTTGATCCTACGACCGGTCTGTTTGGCCAGCTGCTGCGCCAAGTCAGGCTCAATCCCGGCCAGCACGCCATCCTGCATAAACGCCAACGGTGGATAGCTGGGAGCGATGCCCACCCGCAGATCAGGAGCTGTCGCACACCCGCCAACCAGCCCAAGTAACAGCACCATACCGGTCAGTACCATACCTATACGTCCATAACGTTTCATCTACCCACCTCAATCAGATCAACGGTCATCTCTCTGTCCCCTGCCAGGTAATGGCAACCATGGTAACATCATCCGACTGCGGTGCGCCGGCAGCATGGGCAGCAACATCAGCCCGAACGCCATGCACCAGCGCGACCAGGTCTTCTCTGGGGATCTTCTGTAAGACCGTAAGCAAGCGTGCCTCGCCGTACAGTTCATCGACATGGTTGCACGCCTCTGTCACCCCATCCGTATAGAGAAACAGCGTATCTCCCGGCTGCATGAAAAGCCGTTCAGTGGTATAAGCAATACCTTCCATGGGCCCCAGCACAAATCCTGCCTGCGGCGCAAGATAGCGTATTCCTGCCCCATCCATGATCAGCGGCGGGTTATGTCCTGCATTGGCAAAGCAGACCTCACCGGTTTCAGTATCCAGAATACCGCAGAACACCGTGGCAAACATGCAGCTGTCATTATCTTCAGCAAGGATCGTATTGACGCAGGAAAGTATCCGGCTGGGTTCGCCAAGCCGCTGCCCTTCTGACTTCAGCAGGGTCTTGGCAACCATCATGTAGAGTGCTGCAGGCACCCCCTTGCCGGAGACATCGGCAATCAGGAAGCAGAGATGCGTCGGATCAACAAAGAAGAAATCATAAAAATCCCCCCCCACCTCTTTGGCTGGGTCCATTGAGGCGAAGATATCGAATTCAGGACGATCCGGGAAGGCGGGAAACAGACGGGGCAGCAGGCTGGCCTGAATATCCGTGGCCACCTTCAGTTCACTCTGGATCCGCTCCTTGGCTGCAGTGGTTTCAGTCAGGTTTTTGATATAGTCCTTGAGAGA
>DAIQQT010000341.1:0-3551 GCA_036786685.1 Trichlorobacter sp. | reverse complement strand
TGATGTACCGTCTGGTTTTGCTGATTATTGCCCGTTTTCCAGCCAGCTACGGCTGGCAGACCTTTGCCTTGGCAGCCAGTGGGCTGCTGCTTACACCGGTGATCCCCTCATCCAATGGGCGGGCCGTGTTGTCCGGGCCGTTGGTGGCCAACCTGAGTGAGATCCTGCGCTTCAGGAAGGGCAGTGCCGGTTCAATAGGTATGTCCATGGCGGCATTACTGGGGTTTGGGCATATGTCGTTTATGTTTATGAACGGCACCGCAACCTGTCTGTTGGCCTTTGGTCTGTTGCCGGATGGTGTGGTAAGCCGCGTGACCTGGTTTAGTTGGCTGATTGCTGCGCTGGTTCAGGGGCTGGTCTTCTTTGTGATTTCTTACGCTTCACTACTGCTGCTGTACCGTCCAAAGCGGCAACGGGTTGCAGGTTCCCAGATGGTGCAGGCCCAGTTGTCTGCCCTGGGGCGGATGGATCGTAATGAGCTGATTACCCTGTTGGTGGTGGGTGCTTCTCTTCTTGGTTTTTTGACCCAGTCCTGGCATCACGTCAACAGCGCCTGGGTGGCGCTGGCCAGTTTCTTTCTGCTGTTTAGCTGGGGAGTGCTGCAGGATAAGGCGGTACGCAGTGAGATTGACTGGAATTTCCTGCTGTCCTTCGGCGCCCTGGTGGGGTATGGCGGGCTGATCTCATCCAGTGGGTTAGGGGCTACGGCTGCCGGACAGCTTGGGCCGCTCTTGGACGGCTTTGGTAAAAACCCGTATCTGCTCTTGCCGGTGGTCTCTCTGGCTATGTTTGGCCTGCGCTTTTTTCTGCCGTTGCCTGCTGCCCAACTGGTGCTGTTGTTGTCAGTGTTGCCGGTGGTGGGTAGCAGCGGTATCGACCCGTTTGTGGTCTGCCTGACCGTGCTGATTTCTGGCAACCCCTGGTTTACCAGCTACCAGAACAGCATCTATGCCGGGTTAATGGAGGCAACAGAGGGGGCGCTGTTTGACCACCACCAGACCCGTCGTGCCGCGTTTGCCTATCTGGTGGCGTCACAGGTTGCTATTATTGTCTCTATCCCCTACTGGCAGTGGTTGGGGTTGATCAGATAAGGCCGGTAAGTTCATCACCGGCCTTATACTGCTTCTCATTGGCTACTCTGTCGCTTTTGCCGCTTTTCGCTGTCTTCTGGCTTCCCGCCAGCGCTTGATCCGTTTTCCGATAAAGATTGAAACAGGCAGCAGGATCGTTATCCACGGCAGCACTACCCCTACAAAGATGATCATGGCCCGCAAAGAGCTTGAGAAGCCCTCCAGTGCCTCGCCAAGTGAGCCGTGCAGTGGATGCCAGAACCGCTGGAAGGTGGGCAGGGCTCCGGCGCGGTCAGTCAGGGTGATCTTGATCAGCGTCATCTCCAGTTGCAGATCCCAGGTCCGTTTTCTCGCCTCAAAGGCCTCTATTTCCCCCCGCACACGGGTCAATTCCTTCTCAACCAGTAGTACATCTGAAAGCTTTCCGGCCTGTTTCATCATATCCTGCAACCGCTTTTCAGAGGTGCGGGCATTTTTCATCCGGGCTTCAAGGTCCACGTAGCCCTCGGTAATATCTTCTGCGTTGGCCTGTTCTGCTGCCACCTTGCCGGTCTTGCGGAGCTGATCAAGGATAGTACCGATTTTTCCGCTGGGCACCCGGATGCTTATTTCGCCACGTACGACGCCGTCCGATTCCTTATGGCTTTGCGAACTGACGATAAAACCGCCGCTTTTTTCAGCCAAGGCAGCAATCTGGCGGATAACCGCCACGGTTTCTTTGACCTCAAGGGTAAGGTCATAGGTCATGATTACCTTACGCTGTGAGGGCTTGTCGGCTGCCTTGCCTGCGGGCTCTGCAACTGCATCTGCAGGTGCTTCTGCTGCAGGTGCTGCCGGAGCAGCGGCTGGCATAGGGTTTGATCGAGATCGTTCCAGAAGCCGGTTCGATTCCTTTTTCTGGCAGCCGGGAAGTATTAGCAGGACGAAAGAGATAAGGATCAGCAGACGGTAAAGCTGGATGTGCATGGCAGGTCTCCAACAATATGACAGGATTGATGCAGTACAGCCTACCACAGCTTGGAAGCTCGTCAACCGGTCTGTGGCAGGCTGGTTTTGTTGGTGGATCAGATCAGGGTACGCAGTAGCGTGAACAGTGTATGCTCATTTATCCCGCAACGTTCGATGATCAGTTCCCGCAGTGCGGTTGGCAGCGGCGCGCAGAGCGTCAGCTGTGTCTCAGGGGTGGGGTGCTGCAGTCTGGTGCGGAAGGAGTGCAGGGCGATGCCCGGTAGGGTGGGCAGCGGTTGTGCATCATACCGTTTGTCGCCTACCACCGGGTGTCCGATTGCTGAGAGGTGGCGCCGGATCTGGTGCGTGCGGCCGGTAACCGGTTCAACCAGAAGAAATGAACAGCTCTCTCCAACAGACAGACAACGGTAACGACTGATGGATTCCTTGCCCTCCAGCGGCTGGTTAATCTCGCCGTCGCCTTCCAGAATCCCTTCCACTACGGTCAGGTAGATCTTGTCCAGCCCTTCTTCCTTAACCTGTCTTCCTAAAATGCCAGCGTTGGATGAGCTGGTGGCCAGCAGCACCACGCCGGAGGTACCGCGATCAAGCCGATTGACCGGATAGGCCCGCACCGGATAGTTGGCCTTCTTTTCCAGCCAGGCCGAGGCAATATCTGCCAGGTTTTCATCCACCTCAGCAGCGGGGTGCATGGCCAGACCGGCTGGTTTGTTGACGGCCAGCAGGCGGTCATCCTGCCAGAGCAGATCAAGTTCCAATTCCAACTCAGGGCGATATCTTCGTTGGCTCGGATTCGGCTCCTCGACGTACTGCGTGTACGCCTGCGTCGCCGAATTCCTTGCCGCCTTGATCTCATCCCTGATTTGAAATTGGAATAATGACTTGTTTAGATTTTCCAGCACCTGTCCGCTTTCCTTCAGGCTGATGGTATCGCCAGCCGCGAGCAGGGTGTCAGGTGAGGATTTGGTACCGTTCAGGGTGCAGGCACCGGATTTGATCAGTTTGCGGCAGTAGGCAGGCAAAGCCGCCGGCAGAAGGCGTTGGAGCCAGCTTTCCAGTCGGCGGCAGTGGTCATCAGCGGTGATTGTGTAGGTGAGCATGGATGAAGCCTTTAATGTGCTATTTTGGCATGCATCATAGCTGATGTTTACCTGAATACCTACGGAAAGCTGAGAAATTGGATGGCAGGTAAACTGCTTTACAGTTGAAAATTTAATGAGTATAACACCTCAATACAGTACTAATGGGTAACCACAACCACCGTAGAGGGATAAACCCATGAAAAAAAGAGCATCAGTTGCATGCATATCTCTTGTTTTGTGTATGGGGACAGGTGTTGTTGCTCAGGGGGCTGATGGCTCCCTTGCCCAGCCTGATGCTGTTGTTGCCCTTAATGACCAGTCCGATGGTAAAGAGTTGCTCATGTTTTTTGAGGAGCAAGATCTGGTTACCGCCACTAACAGGCTGTTGAAAATTGCCTCGATTTGAGGCCATTTCAACCAGCTGGTTGAT
>DAIQQT010000340.1:0-3565 GCA_036786685.1 Trichlorobacter sp. | reverse complement strand
CAGTTTTTGCAGCCCCGTCCGAGTTTGAATTCGGCCCCTTGCAGGTCGTTGGCGGAAAGCCCCAGACGAGATAAATCCAAAGAGGTCGGGGTGTACGGTTCAGCACATTCCGGGCAGATCTTGCGCAGCAGCCGTTGCGCCACAATGCAGACCACGGTGGAGGAGATCAGGAACGCCTCTATGTTCATATTCATCAGCCGGATCAGGCCGCCGATTGAGTCTTCCGTGTGAAAGGTGGTTAGTACTTTATGGCCGGTCAGTGCGGCTTGAATAGCTACTTCTGCCGAGAACTGATCTCTGATTTCACCAAGTACGATTACATCCGGGTCCTGACGCACAATGTGACGCAGGGTTTCTTCAAAGGTGACACCGATTTTAGGGTTGATTGAACATTGGGAAATGCCATCAATCACATACTCAACAGGGTCTTCGGCGGTGATGATACTGGTGTTGATATCGTTCAGATGGTTAACACAGCCATAAAGGGTAGTGGTTTTACCTGAACCGGTAGGACCGGTCACAATCATGACGCCGGTGGGCACTTCCAGGGCATCAAAGATGAAGTGTTCGAGCATACGAGGTGCCATACCAACTTCTTTGATATCCAGCAAGGTACCTTTGTTGTTCAGAAGCCGCAGCACCACTTTTTCACCGTAGATGGTGATGAAGAACGAGACCCGCATGTCAAGACTGATGCCATGTTTGCGGCTGGTGAAGAGAATACGACCGTCCTGATGGCGCCGTTTCTCTGCAATATCCGCCTGCGACATGACCTTGATGCGGGTGGTGAGTTGGGGGGCAATTTCCTTGGGAAAATCCTTGTAATGCCCCATGACGCCGTCACGCCTGAATCTGACCCGCAGCCGGTCTTTCTGCGGTTCTATATGAATGTCACTGGCCTGTTCTTCTATTGCATCTTCAAACAAGAGGTTGATCATGCCGATGATGGTGTTGTCATCGGCGGCAACGGTCTGTCCGGCATGTTCAAGTGCTGCCAGCGCTTCCTTAAGGGAGTTTTTGGAGCAGATGGCAGGAATAAAATTACCTAAATGAGCGGCTACAATGTCTCTGGCCCGCTGATCAAGGGGGTCGGCAAAGGTAACTACCAGCTGTTCTCCCTGACGGTAGAGCGGCAGAATGCTGAACTGATGGCAGATATTCAGGGGCAGCCGAGCCAGCAGGGTCTTGTCGATCTTGACAAAATCAGGATCTATCAGTGGGTAGCCAAGTTGGTAGGAAAGGGTTTCAAGCAGTTTTCGTTCTTCGATAAAGCCGTTTTCAACCAGTACATCGCCCAGCTTGCGCTGGCCTTGCGAATCTTTCTGGATGGCCAGTGCCTGCTGGAGATCGATCTCACGCAGGTAGCCAAGCTCTAGCAGAAGATCACCCAACCTGAGGTTAAGTTGATGTTTACGAAGGGTGGTTTGCAGCTGTTCCTGAGAGATCAGCCCAAGCTCAAGTAAGGTATCCAGCATGGTCTGCGGGGTGGTGAGCTTACTATGCACCCGTACCGCATAGGCCAACTGCTCATGGGTAATCATCTCGTCTTTGATCAGCAGGGTTGGAATGACCCCGATCTTGACTTCTTTACTGTTTGCAGGCTCGGATCCAATCATAGTGCGCAAGTGTACAAGCTTTTATTGAAAATGCAAATAAAGTTTCAGATATTTCAGCTTTCACGGTGCAACCCTGGCAAAGGTCATGCGATGAATCGGGCAGGGACCATATTTTTGCAATGCAGCAAGGTGTACTACACTGCCATAGCCCTTGTGTCTGGCAAACCCGTAGGCTGGGTACAGACGATCATAGTCCAGCATTAATCGGTCACGGGTAACTTTGGCAATGATTGAGGCGGCTGCTATGGACGCAGAGCGGCTGTCACCCTGTTTAATGGTCTGTTGCGGCAAGGGGGAGGCGATGGTTGTGATACCATCAATGAGAAGATAGTTGGGGGTGACCGGGAGCGCGTGTACCGCCTCCAGCATGGCCAGTCTGGTTGCCTGGAGAATGTTAATTTGGTCTATAATAGCTGCATCTGCCCGTCCAATACCAACAGCAACAGCGCGTTGTATGATGAGCTCAAAAAGCTGCTCCCGTCGTTTTTCAGAGAGTTTTTTTGAGTCATTAACGCCCTCAATCGGTTGCTCTGGATCCAGAATAACGGCGGCAGCGACCACCGGCCCTGCCAAGGGACCACGGCCTGCCTCATCAATACCGGCAACTTGCCTGAATCCATGGGACTGTGCCTGCTGTTCAAAGTGGTAGAGGCCGAGGGGAGAGGGCTCAAAAAGTGATGTTTGCATGGCCATGAAAAAGAAGCCCCGCCGAGGGGCGGGGCTTTTAATGTATCAGGCTTGGCCGGGAACGTACTTGCGCTCGCGAATCCGGGCCGCCTTGCCTTTGAGTTTGCGCAGGTAGTACAGCTTGGCACGACGGACATGGCCACGGGTAACCACCTCTATCTTCTCTACAGTGGGGGAGTGCAGGGGGAATACCCGCTCAACACCGATGCCGTTGGATATCTTGCGGACCGTGAAGGATTCGCGGATACCACCGTTCTGGCGTGCAATAACAACGCCCTGATAGGCCTGGATCCGTTGCTTGTCACCTTCCACGATCTTAACGTGTACTTTGACCGTATCGCCGGTCTTGAAAACCGGTGTATTCTTTTTCATCTGTTCAAATTCAATAATGTCAATGGTATTCATGGTGCTGTTCCTCCTCAGATATAACCTTTTTCAGGTTTCGTTGTTATGAGCGTTCTCCCAGCAGTCGATCCAGCATAATGGCCAGAGCCGAGCGAACCGGCAAATGATTGTAGCTGCCACAGCCCTGGATCGGTTCCAGAATGGTTGTGGCCTGTTCAAAGATCTCGTCAGCCAGCCCCCAGCCGGTGCCAAGCAGCAGCAAATGGGGCTGATCATTGCTTTGCAGTTGTCGGCGCAGTATCTCAAATGAAGTGGCATCAGGGCGTCTGGCAGCCCCTGTAGCAATGATGTTCACCGGTTGCTGGTGCGTTTGCTGTAAATCAGTGAGCGCATCCTGCAGACTTTGGACTGGCCTGACAATTGAAAGTGCTTCACGCCGGTCAGGGTTGTAATCTGCTCCCCAGCCTGAATCCCAGTGGGTCACAATCCGGTGGATCAGCTGTTGCTGTTCCTCGGAAGGGCTGACCAGATAGTATCGAGAGAGGCCGAAGGTTCGCGCGGTCCGGGCAATGTCATGGATATCCAGGTTTGTAAAAGCCGTGGTTACCAACTGACGATGCTTGTTGTAGACCGGATAATGCAGCAACGCAACGGACAGGTTAGCTGACATCAGAAACCCCGAGTGATTTTAAAAAGAGCCTGTCGTTATCGGTTAGAACAGCTTGGGTGAGCAGATCAGGACGTCTCTCTGCTGTCCGTTTCAAAGACTGTTCTCGTCGCCAGCGTATGATCTCTGCATGGTTACCCGAAAGAAGCGGAGCTGGTACCGGCAAACCGTTAAATTCAGGTGGACGCGTGTACTGTGGATACTCAAGCAATCCATCACCAAATGAATCAGTACTTGCAGACTCATCAGA
>DAIQQT010000339.1:0-3566 GCA_036786685.1 Trichlorobacter sp. | reverse complement strand
GGACCCTGTCGGAAAAAAAGGTGGAGATCGAGACGGAAAAACTTAAGGCGGGACGCTCCACCAACTTCCAGCTGGTCAGCTATCAGAATGACCTGAAAAATGCACAGAGAAGCGAACTTGATGCGATTATCACCTATCAGAATGCGCTGGCCAACCTTGATGCAACACTAGGCGTTACGCTTGACAAACTTGGAGTAGTCCTTGCTGAACGGGACTAATGGAATTCACATGGAACAGCAAACCATCATAGCGGGCAGAATACTTGAAGATATGTCAGACGGGGTTATGACCATCGACCTGAACGGCCGGATCACCACCTTTAATGCCTCAGCTGCCCGGATACTGGGCATCCCCCGACAAGAGGTGCTGGCAAAATCCTTTGGCGAAGTATTTCTGCTGGCTGAAGAGAACGACGATTTCAACCAGACCATTCTGGATGCGATCTACGAATCATCCACCAGTCATAACCGGATTGTCCCGTTTTCCTGCAATGACAAACGCACCACCCTGGCGTTGACCACCACCTTTCTTAAAGCAGAAGACGGCACCGGCCAGCGGATGGGGGTGATTGCCGTATTCAGTGATATTACTGAACTGCAGGCATTACAGGAGGCAGAAGCACGACTGGCTGAAGAGCTGAAGAACAAACACAAAGAGCTGCAGGCAGCCTACCTGAAGACTGAAGAAGGCAACCAGCAGTTACAGTCGGCCCTGAAGAAGGTCCAGATCATCAGGAACAGTGCAACCGCCTTCACCATTATTCTCTTTTTGGGGATCGGGCTGTTTGTCTGGAACCGCAAGCCTACCAGTATCAGCTCGTCACCGGCATCAGCAGCAACAGCCCAGGGAGCAGCAACAACCGTCATACCTGTTACGCCGCAGCCGGTTTCAAGCAGCATCGCCCTGACCGGCAAGCTGCTGCCGTTGCAGATGGTGAATATCACCAGCCCGATCTCCGGCAAGGTGGGGCAGGTGATGGTCCGCTACGGAGATGTTGTCAAGGCTGGGCAACCGCTGCTGACTATGGATACCAGCGAGGCAATGATCAAATATCGTGAAGCAAAGGCGGCCTACATCAAGGCGCAAAACAGTTACCAACAGATGGAGAAATGGGATGCCAGCGCAGATGTTGCCAGGGCACATCGTTCTCTGGCAAAGGCAAAACTTTCACTGGAAAACCAGAAAAAGACCCTGGAGGAATCTGAACGACTGTATAAAAAGGGAATTATCCCGGCCACCGAGTATGAATCTGCCAAGCACCAGTACACCAACCAGCAGATGGACTACCAGAGCGCCCAGGAAGAACTGAAGGCTGCCCAGGAAAAGGGGAACAGCGAAAACCGTAAAATATCCCGTTTTGAGCTGGAAAATGCAGAATCCCGCATGCGGCAGGCAGAAAAGGATATCGCCTCCTCCACAGTGGTGGCCCCGGTTTCCGGCATTATCATGAAACCGCCCGCCAGCGGCCAGTCCAAGGAAGGCAGAACCGTGGAGCGCGGCACCACCTTCCAGCAGGGCGAGCTGCTGCTGGCCATCGGCGACCTGTCAGGATTTTCCGTCAATGCCAGGCTGGATGAGGTGGATGTCACCAAGGTCCAGCTGGGGCAGAAGGTACGGGTAAGCGGCGATGCCTTTCCGGGGCAGCAGTTGACCGGCAGCATCCAGAGCATCTCCCCCCATGCTGAAGAAGGTGAAGCAGGCAAGTCAGTCTCCTCCTTTGGCATCAAGGTGGTGATTGACTCAGTACCACCGGAACTGAAAAAGCGGATCATGGTGGGGATGACCGCCAACCTTGAGATTATCATCTATGAAAAGCCTGATGCCCTGATGGTGCCGCTGGCTGCGGTGCATGATGAGCAGGGCAAGCGTTATGTCACCAGAAAAAAAGGGACTGCCCCGTCAGATGCGGCTGAAAAAGTACCGGTCACCACCGGCTACACCACCCAGGATACGGTTGAGATCACCAGCGGGCTGAAGGCCGGTGACCTGCTGGAGGTAACCACGCCCGGCCCTCCGCCTGCACCCGCCAGCCCCTCTGGCGGGAAGCCCTGAGATGCTGACCCTGCGCGATATACGTAAATCCTACCGGATCGGCCCCACCGAAGTGGAAGTACTCAAAGGTGTCTCCCTTGAGATTCAGCAGGGTGAGCTGGTCTCGATCATGGGCCAGTCCGGGTGCGGCAAATCCACCCTGATGAATATCATCGGCCTTTTGGACCGCCCCACCTCCGGCAGCTTTATGCTGGATGGCGCTGAAGTCAGCTACAGCGATGACGATGCACTGTCTGAAATCCGCAACCAGCGGATCGGCTTTGTGTTTCAGCAGTACTTCCTGCTCTCCCGCCTGACCGCCCTTGAAAACGTTGCCCTGCCGCTGGTCTACCGCGGCGACAAAGACAACAACACTCTTGAACGCTGCATGGAGCTGCTCAAGCGGGTCGGTATGGATGACCGTGCCCACCACCGGCCCAATGAACTTTCCGGTGGTCAGCAACAACGGGTGGCCATTGCCCGCGCCCTGGTGGGCAACCCGTCCCTGATTCTGGCAGATGAACCAACCGGCGCCCTTGACACCAATGTAGGGGGCGAAATCATGGAACTGTTCAAGACGTTGAATGCGGAGGAAGGGATAACCGTAGTCATCATCACCCACGATCCCGGCATTGCCCGTCAGTGCAAGCGGGTGGCGGTCATGAAGGACGGGGTGATTCTGCCATGATTCATCCCTCCCACCTGAAAGAGGCGGCCCGCAGCCTGTTGGCCTCAAAGCAACGCACGGTCCTGGCCCTGATCGGCATTGTGATCGGGATCGGCTCGGTGATCGCCATGGTCTCAGTGGGCAGGATCGTACAGGAAGAATCCCTGCGTCAGTTTAAAGAGATGGGGACCGATATCCTGACCATCGACAAAGAGTTCGGCGGCGGTGGCCCACCCGGCATGCCGGGCGCACCTGCTGCCGGTGCCGCAGCCAAGGCAGCGCTCAGGCTTGATACCATCCTGGCCATCCCCTCCCGCTGCCCCGGTATTGCGGCAGTTGCCCCATCAGTCAGAGGCAGCGGCGACATCAGCTTTACGGGCAAAAAGCTGGAGCGCTGCAGCCCGATGGGGGTTACCGCATCATTCCTGAATATCAACAAGCTGACCATGCGCGAAGGCCGCTTCTTGTCTGACCTGGACGAGCAAAGCCGCTACTGCGTCATCGGCAGTCAGGTGGCTGCAGAGCTGCAAAAGCAGGGGGCATCCCAACTGCTCGGCTCAAAGATCAGGATCGGCGACAACCTGTTCACCGTTATCGGGGTTACCAGTGAGGTACCCCAGGGCGGTATGCGGCGCTTTGAACCCAATGAGATGATCTACGTGCATATCACCACCGGTCTGCGGGTCTTTGCCAATGCCGAGATACAATCCATCACAGCCAGGGTCAGTAACGGCACAACCAACAACACAGCC
The DNA here is from genome assembly GCA_036786685.1 of Trichlorobacter sp. GTDB lineage: Bacteria > Desulfobacterota > Desulfuromonadia > Geobacterales > Pseudopelobacteraceae > Trichlorobacter. The sequence continues at coordinate 116 of DAIQQT010000339.1, read as the reverse complement.
CGCGATCAGGTCATGGCCTACGTTGCCTCCCTGGGCAAGGGCCAGGCGGTCAGAATAACCAGCCCGGAAGAGATCATCGCCCAGATGGAAAAACAGATGCAGATGTTTACCCTGCT
>DAIQQT010000338.1:0-3578 GCA_036786685.1 Trichlorobacter sp. | reverse complement strand
GTCATCTTGTTACTCCCTGCTTGATGCAATCAACATTAATCTATTGTACACTCTACATCTCCAAGACAGGTTGTGCAAGGCAGCCTGTCGGTGCTACATTGCTGACTTCATTTTTAATAAGCTAAAGTGAGCCACCATGCCAGAAACAATCTGTGACTTCTATTGCGACAAGATCCTGAAAGGGCTGCTGGAGGTGCCGGTTTACCTCCAGAATGACCGGGTCTTTGCCTTTCATCACACCAACCCGCTCTGGGAGCATCATGTGGTATTGCTCCCGAAAAGACATATCGAGTCATTGATCAGCCTTGAAGAATCTGACAATGAGCTGCTGCTGGAACTGATGCGGACGGCCAAGCTGATTGCCGCTGATTTTATGGCCCGTTTCGGGGCCTGCCGGGTCTATACCAACCTGGGTACCTACCAGTCATCCAAGCACCTGCACTGGCATATCGGCGCCGGTGAACAGTTGCGGCCCTATTAAAACAACCCGGCAGTGGCTGGTGTTCAGACAACCTATCGAAAGGCGGTTCAGATGCGTAACCTGATCAAAATGTGCAGTGTCGTGGCACTTGCAATCTTCTGTGCAATGCCGGTGCACGCTGCGGAAACAAAGGTGAACAAGATGACAACGACCGATTCAGGGCTCAAGTATGTTGATGTTGTGGTGGGCAATGGCGCCTCACCGACCAGGGGCAAGCAGGTTAAGGTGCATTACACCGGCACGTTGGAAAACGGCACCAAGTTTGACAGTTCGGTGGACCGTAAAAAACCGTTCAGCTTCATCATCGGCATCGGGCAGGTCATTAAAGGCTGGGATGAGGGTGTCATGGGCATGAAAGTTGGCGGCAAGCGCAAGCTGGTTATCCCTGCCAATCTGGGCTATGGCGCCAGAGGTGCCGGCGGCGTGATACCACCCAACGCCACCCTGTTGTTTGATGTTGAACTGCTGGATGTACAGAAGTAGGCAGGGGTACCTGTGAAACCATCATCCGCCTGTAACCTGCTAACCATCCTCGGCCCGACCGCATCCGGCAAGACCTGTCTTGCTGTCTCGTTGGCCAGGGAACTGTCCGGCGAGATCATCTCGGCAGATTCGAGACAGGTTTTCAGGCGGATGGATATCGGCACCGGTAAAGACCTGCATGAATATGGCTCTGTCCCGTACCATCTGATTGATGTTCTGGAACCGGGGCAGGAGTGCAGCGTATTTACCTTTCAGCGTCTGTTTCTACAGGCGTTTCAAGAAATATCCGCCCGTGGTCAGCTACCGGTTTTATGCGGTGGCACCGGCCTGTATCTGGATGCGGCGCTGCGGGGCTACCGGATGGTTGAGGTGCCTGAAAATCCCCGGCTGCGGACAGAGCTGGCAAATAAAAGCGACACCGAACTGGCAGTGATCCTCTTGCATCTGGTGCCTGACCAGCATAACAGAACAGACCTTGCTGACCGAAACCGTACAATCCGTGCCATTGAGATCGCCAGCTATCAACCGGATGAGCAGGAAGAACAGGAGCCGTTTCCTGCTATTCAACCTCTGGTACTGGGCATTCGTTGGGACAGGGCGGAACTGCGTCGCAGGATCACCCAGCGTCTGCGCCAGCGGCTTGAGGCAGGCATGCTTGATGAAATTCAGCAACTGCACGCCAGCGGAGTAGCGTGGGAACGTCTGGACTACTATGGTCTGGAGTACCGTTATGGCGGGATGTTCCTGCGGGGAGAGCTGAACCGCAATGATCTGTTCCAGAAGCTGAATGCCGCTATCCATGAGTTTGCCAAACGTCAGGAAACCTGGTTTCGCAGAATGGAGAAAAACGGCGTCGTGATTCACTGGCTGGATGGAGCTGGAGATCCGCCAGCAGAAGCACAGCAGGTGCTTGCACACTACCACCTGGTCTGACCGGCAACCGGCGCGGTTCCTGATGTCTTTTTCAGTGTTTTAACCGTTTTTTATGGAGGTATCGTATAGCGGTGCCCAGTCCTTTGCCGGGCACTATCCCCCTGCCTTGCTTTTGCTTTGTAGGAGTTATCCTACAGGCATCTTTCCTTGCTGCATGCTATGCCTGTCAGATCTTTTCCGAATTGTCGCCAGCGTTTCTTAGTGGCAGAGTTGTTTCAGAAAAATTTAATTCGGGAGGATCTGTTTATGAACGCAGTCTGCTTCAGTCTTGGCCAAAAATTCTTCACACTCACCGCTATGGCTCTCTCACTTGCGATGTCAGTAGTTGTCATCTATGCTGTACAGTAGCTAAACGCTCTTTACGAGGAGGCAGGGGTATGAAACGACTGATCTACGCAGTAATACTAGTGACTGTTTTGAATATGACCGGTTTTGCCACTGCTGGTGATCTGGATGATCTGAAGGCACGGGGAGTGTTGCGCCATCTGGGGATTCCCTACGCCAACTTTGTGACGGGTAGTGGCGATGGTATGGAGGTTGAGCTGACCCGGAAATTTGCCGAGCATCTCGGGGTAAAGTATGAATTTGTAAAAACTGAATGGGGCACGATTGTACAGGATCTGACCGGTAAGGTGGTTAAGCCCAAAAGTGCTGACATTGAGATCATCGGCGATGCACCCGTTAAGGGTGATATCATCGCCAATGGATTTACTATCCTTCCATGGCGTGAAAAAGCGGTTAACTTCTCTCTGCCCACATTTCCCAGCCAGATCTGGCTGATTGCCCGTGCCGATTCAAAGATTCGCCCCATAAAGCCAAGCCATACCATTGAAAAGGATGTTGCCGCCACCAAGGCGCTTATGAAAGGGCGCTCAGTTCTCTCAATGGAAAACACCTGCCTCGATCCACGGCTGTATAACCTGTCCGCAACCGGTGCAAAGATTGTCTGTACCAAAGGACAACTGAATGATATGGCACCGGCTTTACTGAAAGGCGATGCAGAGATGACGATTCTGGACGTTCCTGATGCCCTGATCGCACTGCAAAAATGGCCGGGTAAACTGAAGATCATTGGACCGGTGTCAGATAAGCAGCAGATGGCGCCGGCTTTTGCGAAAGAGGCTCCCCAGTTGCGCGATGCCTATAACCAGTTCCTTGCCAAGGTGAGGAAGGACGGCACCTATATGAAGCTGGTGAATAAGTATTATCCTACGGCACGTTCCTTTTTCCCGGATTTCTTTAAGGGGATGAAATAGGTGCAACCATGTTCTCCCGCAGCCATACAAAACTGATCAGGCAGGGACTGGCATTACTGCTGGTCCTTGCCGTTGTCGGTTATGTTGGTTTTTTGCTGTATTCACAGTACCAGGTGCAGCTTAAGCTGTATCAGGCCTCTTTGGGGCGTTTTATCAGCGAGAATGATAAACGTGCCCTGGCAGCAGGAAGTTTTCTAGCTGACCGTTTGAATGACATCAGCCAGCTTGCTGAAAATCGTGATCTTACGCTGTATTACGAAAATAAAGCCCTTGGCATGACCCAGGAATACGGCCTTGGAGCCAGTCTGGCCTTTGCAGAAGAGAGCTTTCATAATCTGCTGCGCCGGAAAAAACTGCAGGAGCATCCGCTGTTCAGCCGGTTGGTATATCTGGATCTGTCCGGCGCCAAAATGTTAGACCTGCAT
>DAIQQT010000337.1:0-3580 GCA_036786685.1 Trichlorobacter sp. | reverse complement strand
GGTAATGCCGTTGCCTTTGAAGATGCGCAGAAAGCTGTTACGGCTTAAGAAGGTTTTTGTGCCGGCGCCTACCCAGTAAACCCCTGGTGCAAGTTCGCTGGCCTGATCAAGGTTGATAAGATTGTCCATGTAAGGAGACTCCCTGTGTATTTGTGAGTGTTGCTGCTGTGTTTAGTTGCCTGTGTCATACCCTGATTCTGTCAGATATCTACCAAACTGCTTGTCTGAACCGGAAATGTGTTTTACCAGCCAATCAAGCATCATGTTGTTAGTTGAAATCACCTGATCAATCTCAGGTGGGACTTCAGGGGTAAGCTGCCTTTTTAAATCTTGTATCCTCTTTATAAATCCGAGGTGTTGTAATCGGTGGGAATCATGGTCTGGGTAAGCCAGTTTTCTCTGAAGAGTTTCTTCCTCTCTAAAGTGTTTAACAACATATTCATCAAGAAATTCCATCAGTTTAAGCAGTTCTGAGCTGCCTTGGCCGTCACGGCAGGCACGCAGGAAAACATTGAATGATTCCACCAGATGCTTGTGCTGTTCATCAATTTCAGGGACACCAATTTCAAGCTCAGTTCGCCAGCTGATTGCCATTTTAAGCACCTCGTATCAGTTTATAACGACAATAGTAGTTGAATATCAAGATAGTACAACCAACGCTTGTGTTACAAAAATAACAGAACGTGATGAGTGTTCTGCTTAATCACGGCGTGTTGTCGTTGCTTGCCATACCAGGGCAGAAAGTTGCGTATCCTCATCCCTGATATGGGCGACCAGCCAATCACGCAGGTAGACCAGTATTTCAAATTGAGCAATCAAGGGGTTCTGGTGCAATTCTTCGTTAAACTCTTTCATCCGTGTGAGAAAATGCTGGTGTTGTGTGATCTGAATATCCAGCCGAGGATAGTTGTACTGTTGCATCATACGTTCTTCGGCCTGAAAATGTATTTGAGCGTACTGTCCCAACGCCTTGAGAACCCGTCCCAATTCCCGTGCTCCCATCTTGTTGGCCACGACATCAATCAGGTCATTAACCAGATCAAAGAGATAGCGATGATGTTCATCAATTACGGCTATCCCTACGCTTAAAGACTCATCCCAGCAGATCCAGCGGGTCGCGCGCAAGGGGAGTTCCGGCAGATGCACAACTTCTGCAGGATCAATAACGTCTTCACGATATAATTCACGAATCCTGAGGATTTCAGGCAAGGCCTTTTCAAAGGCATTAACTACAGTAGGGTCAAATTTCTTTCCGGATTCGGTTTTGATGTACGCAACGGTTCTCTCCAGTGTCCAGGCGTCTTTGTAAGGGCGGTTGGTCATCAGGGCGTCAAATACATCGGCAATGGAGCAGACCCGTGCCAAAACAGGAATATCTTCTCCGCTGATTCCCTTTGGGTAGCCACTACCATCCCAGTTTTCATGGTGGCACAGTGCAATATCCCGTGCTGTTGCAATCAAAACATCTGAACCTTTGAGCAGTCGGCCACCAATCTCTGTGTGGGTTTTCATGATATCAAATTCATCAGTTGTCAGACGTTCCGGTTTAAGAAGGATCGCATCTGCTATACCGATTTTACCCACGTCATGCATCGGAGCAGTAATAAGCAGGATTTCGCGTTGGTCTTCTGAAAGTCCCATGGCTTTGGCAATAACACCGGCAATATTGGTCATACGCATGACATGCATACCGGTCTCGTTATCACGGTATTCTGATGCAGTTCCTAAGCGGCGGATCGCCTCGGTTCGTGCATCTTCAAGCTCAATTTCACGTAATCGCAGGGTGGCATTAAGTAAAAATCTACTGACAATACTTGATAATGCGTGGGAAAGGTCAGTCAGGAATTCAAGTTCATTGCCTGATGGTACCCAATCAGGCGCTGTAAAAAGCAGTACTTGTCCCAGGGGCTGCTGGTTTGCATAGAGTGGCAATATGCAGACCTGCTGCAGGCCATAGAAGGGCGCTTTTAAGGATAAGGTTGCCAGTGTCGCCTTCTCATTGAAAGGATGAGTAAAGCCATTCAGCTCATCATGTTCTTCATCGGTTGCCCAGAAAGGTTTAAGGCCATACTGGGCCACACGTACCGGTTTATTGCGTGGGCTGAACATCAGGATGGCACCTTTGGGCTGAATCTGCAGTGTGGGCAGTTTTTGGAGCACACTGAAGAGCTGTTCCAATAGTACATCCAGGTCATTGTCTGTGCTGCCAACCATAGTCAGCTCAAAGACAAGCTTGCTGATTTCAAGCAGTTTGTCGTTGTTGTGCATTACCTGGGTCCTGTTTCCTCGTATATGTAAGGCGGTAATCTGCTAAAGTCTTTATTGGCGTGAGTTTACACATTACTGACCAAGAGTCAAACAGGAAAAACAGTTGGATTGATAATATAACTTGCTGGATTAACTGTGTTTAATCTATTGTAAGGGGTGATTAATAACAGAGCAGTCAAGCGCTGATACCACTAAAAGTCGGATAGGTGTTAAAGAAGTGATATTTGATACTATTTCAGGTGGTTACAACTGAAACCACCTGAAATAGTGCTGAATCGGTTTATTCCACTTTTGCAAATTTGCCTTTTTCACCGCATTTCTCACATTTTTGTGGTTTGCAGCGGCCTTCTTTGCTGAAGCCGCAGGCACATTTCCAGGTTGCCATTGGTGTATCACCTCCTTGTTGTTATTTTATGCAGACCTTGCGGACTTCTTTCAGGTCTGTAAGCCCTTGGAAACATTTTAAAATACCATCCTGCTTCAGGGTGGTCATGCCATCGTTGATAGCCTGTTTGCGTATCGCTTCAATTTCTGATTTACGTTTGATCAAGGTCTTCATTTCATCAGTACCCTTGAGCAGCTCATGGATGCCCAAGCGTCCTTTATAGCCTGAATCACCACATTTTGCACACCCTACAGCCCTGTGCAGCCTGATATCTGCTGGATTAATACCGGTTTTTTTGAACTCTTCTACTCCATATTCCATGATGATCTCTTCCAGCTCTTTACGGTCTGGCTGGTATTCCTGCTTGCAGTCACAGAGACGGCGGCAGAGACGCTGGGCCAGAATGCAGAGAATGGCATCAGAGAAGGAGAACGGGTCAAGCTCCATATCAAGCAGGCGGGTTACGGTTTCAGGCGCTGAGTTGGTGTGCAGGGTAGAGAAGACCAGGTGGCCGGTCAGCGATGATTCAATGCCGATTTCAGCGGTTTCCTGATCCCGCATTTCCCCCACCATGATGACATCCGGGTCTGCCCGCAGGAAGGAACGCAGGGCTGCTGCAAAGGTAAAGCCGATCTTGGGGTGTACCTGAACCTGACGCAGGCCCCGCTGGGTGATTTCCACCGGATCTTCCGCTGTCCAGATCTTTGTCTCAGGTGTGTTGATGACAGACATGGCTGAATACAGGGTGGTGGTTTTACCGGAACCGGTAGGACCAACAACCAGTACCCGGCCATAGGGTTGGTTGATGCACTCACGCAGCAATTTGCTGTTGCGTTCTGTCAGGCCCAGTTTGTCATAGGGGAGGGCAGCCTCGCCTTAGGCCAGTACCCGCCTGACCCCATCTTCCAGCTTGACAGGCCGGGGTAC
>DAIQQT010000336.1:0-3585 GCA_036786685.1 Trichlorobacter sp. | reverse complement strand
GGTTTGGGGCGATCTTTTGGTTGTAGGTTCAGTCTTTGGAAGTGCCTTCTTTTTTATGTTGGGCCGGATCGGCCTGATTGAGCCGGATGAAGGGCGCTATGCAGAAATCCCTCGGGAAATGCTTGAACAGTGCGACTTTATTACGCCAACTCTTAATTACGTCGCTTATTTTGAAAAACCACCCCTCCATTATTGGCTGACAGCACTGTCGCTTAAGACTATTGGAATGAATGAATTTGCTGCACGTCTTCCGGGTGCTCTGGCAGGTTTAATGACGGTCCTGCTGGTTTACGTTACGGTACGTGCCATCTGGGGGCGCAGTGAGGCAATCAGCTCGGCAATTGTGTTAGGTGCATCAACCGGTTTTGTGGTGCAATCGCGTATCAACCTGACCGATATGACGCTAACTTTCTGCCTGACTGCCGCGCTTTGCAGTTTCATGATTGCATCATATAAGTGGCAGCATAAAAAGCTGTATTACTATCTTTTTTATCTTTTTTGCGGGCTGGCTGTGCTCACAAAAGGGTTGATAGGCGTGCTGTTCCCTGTCTGTATCATCTTGTTATATTTGCTGTTTAACCGTTCCTGGCATCTGCTGCGCGAGATGCATCTTCCTGACGGAATCTTGTTGCTGGTTGTGGTGACGTCACCCTGGTTTATCCTAGTGTCTCAGCAACATCCTGATTTTGCAAAATTCTTTTTTGTACATGAGCATTTTGAGCGATTTCTGACCACAACCCACGGCCGTTATCAACCGTTCTGGTTCTTTTTCCCTATCTTTTTGCTTACCATGTTGCCTTGGTCTTTCTATGCCTTCAGAGCACTTTTGTCTGGGCTGCAGACTCGCTTTCAGGAAGAAACGGATCCACGATTCTTTCTGTTCATCTGGGTTACCTTCGTTTTTATCTTTTTCTCGATCTCACACTCAAAACTGATTCCCTACATCTTACCGATATTCCCGCCGGTGGCCATGCTGATAGGGATCATGTTTGTACGGCTTGTAAAGGGTGAGACGGTAACGTCACTTAAGGCGGAAAACCTGAGCCTGATGGCGGTGCTGACGGTTGGTGCGGCTGGGTGCGTGATTTATTCCTGGTTGCCAGCCTTGGCTCCGGTATTGGTGCGTCAGGGCTGGGTGTCGGCTGACAATCGTCTGGTTACGAAAATTGCCATACTGACGCCAACAGCAGGTGGGATTTTAGGCCTGATCTTTATTGGTATGGCTATGGCCGTGTTTTGGGCTGCCCGCAAGCAAAGTGTCGTGCTGTTGGGCCTCGGGCTTTTTTGCGGTTCCTATCTGCTGGAGGTGGTGGGGCAGCAGTTTGTACTGGAGCGGATCGCGTTAAAAAAATCATCACGCGAACTAGGCCAAAAGGCGGGGCAACTGCTGAAAAAAGACGGTGTCTTGGCGAGTTTCGGTTATGAACAATCACTGCCGTTTTATACAGGGCGGCGGGTCGTAGTCGTTGGGAGCAAAGGCGAACTTGAATTCGGCAGCAAGCGTGGTGACCAATCTGACTGGTTTATTGATGAGGAACGTTTTGTCAAGCTCTGGCAAGGAGAGCGACAGATCATAGCGTTATTAAAACAGGACGAGCTGAAACGGATTGAGGGGTCGCTTTACCCAGCTGCAACAGTATTAGGACAAAAATTCAAAAAACTGTTGATAACCAATAAGCGCCTCGCGAGCTCTGAGCGAATTACCAAGAACTGACTGATGTCTATGATGTGAGCTGCTGAAAACCAAAGATACCGTAGTTTACGGAAAGGTCCAGCACTATGTTTAAGAGAAAGCGGGTGCGGTTCACCATTCTGTTCGTAATACACATTTGTGTGACACTTGCAGCGCTAACTGTACAGGCAGACTGGCAGGAGGCCGGTGTGCGGTTGGGTATTCAGGCTGGTCCAAAACGCGAATATTTCCATCAGTATGAAGTCTTTGCCGTATATGGCCTGCCCTGGAGCTGGCGGACATCTTCAGGTTGGGGCCTGGAACCTCAGCTAAACACAGCAGCTGGGGCTCTGATTGGCGGCAATGAAACCGGCTTCATTGGTTCAGCAGGAACAGGTCTCTCCTTCAACAGGCCGGGAAATGGCATAGCGCTGGAGGCGGGCGTCAATATCAATCTTCTGGACAGACGTCAGTTCGGCCAACAGGATTTCGGAAGTATCCTTTTATGGGGTGCCTATGTGGGGCTTTCTTACCGGTTTACGGGGGGGCTTGGGGTAAGCTATCGTCTCCAGCACCTGTCGAATAATCGCATACTCTATACCAGCTGCACTCCAAATCCCGGAGTCGATATGCATATGATCGGGATCAGTTGGAATTTTTAGCAGCTGCAAGTTTCCTCACCAGTGACATCGAGGGAGCCAAATGACAGAGAGCAACCTCAATTTATTTCACCAGCACGCTTGTCATCTGCGACTGTGCAAGCCCGCGTTATATGGTGTGAGCTGTGCCCTGACGGTCCTTCTTTTTCAATGCACGGCTACTGCGGCCATTGCTGATGAGCTGTTTGGTCTTGGTGGAATGGTACAAAGTCGGAATGCGGAGAAAAACGATTCGTCGTACTCCTGGCAACTGGAATACCGGGAACAACTAAACGAACATTTTACGGCAAGTCTATCTTATCTGAACGAAGGGCATATCCCTGCACACCATCGAGACGGCCATGCTCTGCAACTATGGATGAATACGGATGTCGTTGAGCGGCGTCTGGCGTTGTCAGTCGGGGTTGGCCCCTATTATTATTTTGATACAACAGTCCCGTCAACCAGCAGTACCGCCTATACAAATGAACATGGGTTTGGAGCCGCATTCAGCCTTGCGGCGATTTTGAGGACAGAAACCCCCTGGCTTTTTCAGCTGCGCGCCAACTGGATACAAACCTTCGGTCGGATGAATACCGTGTCGGCTCTTGTGGGGGTCGGCTATCAACTTGACAAACCAAGCCAGCCAAAACCTTCTGATGATCGGCCGGAACGCCAGGATCAGACATGTAATAATGAAATAACGCTGCTTGTCGGCCGGACTATCACCAACAGTTTTGACTCTGAACGTTCAACAGCGTTGAGCATTGAGTATCGGCGCAGGCTCCTGAAATATCTGGACTGGACTCTGACCTGGCTCCACGAGGGAGACAACCGTTTGATCAGGCGGGATGGCGTGGCCAGTCAGCTCTGGGTGGTTAAGAATTTTATGAATGATCGAATAAGTCTGGGTCTTGGTGCAGGTGCATATCTTGCCATAGACCAGCAGGCGAACCACTACCAGAACAGTGACCGGGTCATCTCAGCAATAAGCACTCTGACGGGGAGCTATCATCTTACACCACGCTGGTCCTTACGCGCCTCTTGGAATCGGATTGTAACCAACTATGACAGGGATACCGACGTTATCATGGGCGGCGTCGGCTATCGATTTTAATGATAACGTTCTGTGTCTGCGGCAGTTTCATGAAATTAGGGTACGTTAAAGAGAAACTTGAGGTGACTTTCTATGCTTTTGTTACGAGGTAAAAAGGCGCTTGTTTTCGGTGTGCTTAATGACAAGAGTATCGCCTGGGCAATTGCACAGGCCTTTCA
>DAIQQT010000335.1:0-3601 GCA_036786685.1 Trichlorobacter sp. | reverse complement strand
TTCCCCTGTAAACTACAGCAATCCCGACTTCATCAGGAGGCTGCCATGACGCCGTTCAACCGGTCACGAACCACCCTTGCCGCCACTATTATCTGCCTTTTGCTCCTACCCGCACTCTGCTGGTCCGTAGAGCCCAAACGTTCACGGGGCCAGACCGTCTATGTCCCGGCCTACTCCCATGTCTTTACCGGACCACGGGCCAATCCCTATAACCTGGCCATCAGCCTGACGGTCAGAAACACCGACCCTTCCGCCGGTATGACCGTAACCGCCATTGACTACCACGACCACAGCGGCAGACTGATCCGCCGCTATGCCCCCTCCCCCCTTGGTCTGACACCGCTTGCCTCCAGCTACGTGCACCTTGAAGAAAAAGATACCAGCGGCGGGTTTGCCCCCAAGTTCATTGTCCGCTGGGAATCCCCGCGCCCGATCAGCGCACCGGTGATTGAGGCGGTCATGATCGGCGCCACCTCAGGCCAGGGGATCTCCTTTGTCAGCCAGGGACAGGTCATTCAGGAACGGTAATCCGGCTGCTGCAAAAATGTGACAGGCTCTTGACAGATGCTGCTACTCGGCAGATGATTGGTAGTTTTTATTTTATCCGAGGGGAACAACGGTATGAAAAGCAAACAGGAAGATCACCTGAAGGAATGGCAGGGACTGGAAGAGGCAGCAGAGCAGATACTGCCCCTGGTTGGCCAGCTCTACCGCGAACGGAACATCGTCTGCACGGTCTATGGCCGTTCACTGGTACACAGCACCACCATCGACATCCTCAAGGCCCATCGCTTTGCCCGTCTGATTATTGATGAAGAACTTTCTGCACTTAAAACCCTGCCAATTGTCGAGGCGATCTGCCAGCTTGATCTGGCCCCGGCCCGGATCGATGTGGGTAAACTTGCGGTGGGATTTCAAAACCAGCAGGCAACCACCAGCGTCACTGACTACCTCCGGGGTGAACTGGCAACGGTCAACACCGGACGCCACACCCTGCTGGATGAGCCGCAGGATATCGTCCTGTACGGCTTTGGCCGGATCGGCCGTCTGCTGGCCCGCCTGCTGGTAGAAAAATCCGGCAGCGGCGAGAAGCTGCGCCTGCGGGCAGCAGTGGTACGTAAAGGCAGTGCCGATGATCTGCTCAAGCGGGCCAGCCTGCTGCGCCGTGACTCGATCCACGGCCAGTTCAGCGGCATCATCACCGTGGATGAAGAAGAAAACGCCATCATCGCCAACGGCAACATGATCCGGATCATCTACGCCGATGCCCCGGAAAATGTTGATTACAGCGCCTACGGCATCAACAATGCCATCCTGATCGACAATACCGGCAAATGGCGCGACCGCGAAGGACTGGGCCGCCATCTGCAGGCCAAGGGGATCAGCAAGGTGATCCTGACCGCACCGGGCAAGGGAGATATCCCCAACGTGGTGGCCGGGGTCAACAACGAACTGATCGTTGAGAACGAGACCATCTTCTCCGCTGCCAGCTGCACCACCAACGCCATTGTGCCGGTGCTGAAGGCGATCCACGACCGCTTCACCATTCAGCACGGCCATGTGGAGACCTGCCACTCTTACACCAACGACCAGAACCTGATCGACAACTACCACAAAGGTTCCCGACGTGGCCGCAGTGCCCCGCTGAACATGGTTATTACCGAGACCGGCGCAGCCAAGGCCGTTGCCAAGGTCATCCCTGACCTGGCCGGTAAACTGACCGGCAATGCCATCCGGGTGCCGACCCCCAACGTCTCTCTGGCGATCCTGAATCTGGGACTGGGGCAGGAAACCACGGTCAAGGAGCTGAACAGCTTCCTGCGGGATACCGCCCTCAACTCACCGCTGCAAAACCAGATCGATTACGTGGTGTCGCCGGAAGTGGTCTCCAGCGACTTTGTCGGCTCACGCCACGCCGGTGTGGTTGATTCCCTGGCCACCATTGTCCAGGGCAACCGCTGCGTGCTGTACGTCTGGTACGATAACGAATTCGGCTACAGCTGTCAGGTGGTGCGGATGGTGCAGAAAATGGCAGGGATCGAACTGCCGTCGCTGCCGTAGTAATTCCTTTAGCATCAACCACCTCAACAGGGGCGCTTCCTATCCAACAGGAAGCGCCCTCTGAAACCGCCCCCTCCTATTGAGACCCAATGCCCCTTCTAACATGGCAAAATACGCCGCAGGAACTGCGAACCATCCATGACTTCACCGATGAATTCCTGGTTGTCTGTCCCCGCTGTGGTCAGAAGGCGGTCGTAAAACCTTCAACAGAAGAGCTACCGCCAAGGTTTACCTGCCTGAACTGCGGTTCTGTGCGCCAGTGGACATCCGGCAAAAAAGGTGTACTCTTTTCACAACAGGCCGGTACCTGGCCAGAGGGGCAGTATGCCCTGGGTGATGCGGCAGACCCCTATTTTCATCTTCCGCTCTGGCTTCAGACTTCCTGTTGCGGGCATACGCTCTGGGCATTTAACCAACGGCATCTTCAGTACCTGCGTGACTTTGTTGCTGCTAAAGACAGGCATACGCCACCTCGGGAAACCAAAGATCCGTTAAACTCGCTTTTAACAAGCCGCTTGCCCAAATGGATGCAGTTGGGGCGCAACCGGGATGCAGTACTCCATGGCATTGCGGTTCTGGAGGCAAAACTTGCAAACGGGGCCAGCCAGGCCAGCATGCCCGCAGGCCGTTAATAGAGCAAAAGTGTAGAGTAACAGATTGGATTACCAGGAGAAATCAATGAACTATTTTTTGCTGTTTTTACTTCTGCTCAGTACCCCGGCCTTTGCGGGCGGCTACTATGAACCACACATTGACACCTATGATCCAGCTTCAGGTTTGTACTACAAAGCAGTGCAAGATCACACCACAGAGGGTGGCTTTCTCAGCAGCAAATCATCACGCAATACGGTAACCAACATCAATATATTTGACCCCGCAAACGGGACATCCACGCTCTTGTTCAAAGCACCGAAGAAGGAAGGAATTCCAATTGTTATCTTTGAAACAGGGTTCAAGAATGGTGAAATTGAATTCAACGCAACACACTCCAATCTTGTCATGAACAACAGTCGTATCAGTAAGCGTGAACCTAAAAATAAGCTTCTTATCGGCATACGCAGCGCGGATTCAAAAGAGACAACCTTGTTTGTATCAGACAAGAGAGGAACCGGCCTAAAGAAGTTGGTCTCTGTTCCAGCCACAGCGGATTGGCATATTGATGTAAAAAATTCAAAACTTCGTGTCGTGCATCAGACAGGAAAAGGTGTGCGAATTGAAAGCTATGAGTGGTGACGCAACCCACAAAGCGAATGGCCGCAAAGGAACGCAAAGATCGCAAAGAATTTTAGATTTTTAAAGCAGGGCAAATCAGAGCAGCATGGTGTTTGGGTTGTTTTTTTATCTGCCCGTTTTTCTTTTATCTCTTTGCGCTCTTTTGCGGCAAATGATGGTTTTCAGGATTAATGGTTGAAACAACCGGCAGGAAGATCGGCAGCATATTTTTGGAGGGTTTAAGTTTTGCAAATACGGGAAGTGTCCCTAATGTCACTGCTGTCCCATAATTTGATTGAATAAAAGGAGGCTCTGAGAGCTACTTGTG
>DAIQQT010000334.1:0-3614 GCA_036786685.1 Trichlorobacter sp. | reverse complement strand
TGATCCGGCCGGTCCAACAGCCCGGGTTACGGTCACGCGGATTACCCGGCGCCAGAACCCGATTATTCCGGCCACGGTGGTGGGACCGCCGCCCCAGGAAGATTGCTGGATGATGCTGGGCTGGGAACGGCTGCTGGCTGCCCTGTTACCCGGACTGGTGCCGGGTGTGCGGGATATCAGGATGCCGCTGCCCTGGGTCTTCCGCAGCAGCGCGGTCATTTCCCTTGAAAATCCGTCTCCCCACATGGTACGAAAAACTGTTCAGACCCTGTGGCAACTGCCCTGGTTCCGCAAGGCCCACCTGCTGATACTGGTGGATGCCGAAATCGCGGCCCATGACCTGCAACAGGTGGCCTGGCGAACCGTCAATGAAACCGATTGGCTGGATGACCTGATCCGGGACGAGGCTGGCGGCCGTCTGGCCGTTGATGCCACCCGGCGCTCGATTGAGGCGCTGCTGCCTGATGCAGCAACTGATCGGCTGCTGATACAACGTTGGAAGGAGTATGGTCTGCCATGACCGCTGTTCTGCAAAAAATCACCATTTTTATGGAGATGATCAAGTTTTCCCACACCATCTTTGCCCTGCCCTTTGCCCTGTCCGGCGCACTGTTGGCGGTCCGCGGTCTACCCAGCGGTAGGCAACTGCTGTTTATCATACTGGCCATGGTTGGTGCCCGCACCGCAGCCATGGCCATGAACCGGCTGATTGATGCTGATATTGATGCCAAGAATCCCCGCACCGCCACCCGTGCCATTCCTGCCGGGCTGCTCTCCAAAGGTGCGGTCTTTGGTGCCATTGTGCTGTCTGTGGCCTTGCTGCTCTGGTCCGCTGCCATGCTGAACCCGTTGTGCCTCAAGCTTTCCCCCATTGCCCTGGGGTTTCTGGTGCTCTACTCCTACTGCAAACGGTTTACTGCCCTGGCCCATATCGTATTGGGGATCTGTCTGGCAGCGGCGCCAATCGGGGCCTGGGTGGCACTCACCGGCAGAATCGAGCTGCCTGCCATTGTGCTGGGGTTGATCGTGCTGTTCTGGGTATCTGCCTTTGACATGCTCTATGCCCTGCAGGATCTGGAGTATGACCGCTCTGTGGGGCTGCACTCCATCCCGGTAGCATTGGGGGTCAATGGCTCTCTCTGGCTTTCACGCCTGTTCCACCTGATCACGGTTGGCCTGCTGGTCTGGTTGATTGTTCTGCTGGGGCTGGGACCGTGGTTCTGGGCAGGCAGTGCCGTCATGGCTGCCATGCTGCTGTATGAGCACTGGCTGCTGCGGGGTGGTGATCTGACCAAACTGGATGCGGCCTTCTTCACCATGAACGGCTACATCAGCCTGACCTTTCTGGCTGCCACGGCAGCGGATGTCTTTCTGGGGAGATAGCGCATGAAGATCCTGCTTGCCATAACCGGTGCATCAGGCAGCATCTACGGTCTGCGGCTGCTGGAAGAGCTGTTGCGGGCTGGTCATCAGGTCTCCCTGGTGGCCAGTCAGAGCGGTCAGGAGGTTTGCCGTTATGAAACCGGGGTTGATCTGGGTGATAGTGAAGCACTGAAGCTGCTGTGGAATCTGCCGGATGCTCCTGTAACTATCCGCAATGCCACTGATCTCTGGGCACCGGAAGCCAGCGGTTCAGCTGCACCGGATGCCATGGTGATCGCCCCCTGCAGCATGGGGACCGTGGGGCGGATTGCTGCCGGTATCTCCGGTAATCTGATCGAACGGGCAGCGGATGTGATGCTGAAGGAACATCGACCGCTGCTGCTGCTGCCGAGGGAGACGCCGTTTTCAACCATCCATCTGGAAAACCTGCTGAAGCTGTCGCAGTGCGGAGTACGGATTATTCCCGCCATGCCCGCTTTTTACCAGAAGCCGGAAAGCTTGGATGATTTAGTTAATTTTGTGGTGGGCAAGCTGCTGGATCAGTTGGGAATCGAACATAGCCTGTTCAAAAGGTGGGGGACATAAAAAAGGGCGGCCAAACTGGCCGCCCTTTGATTGTATAGTTCCATCCCACCTTACTTCTTTGCCACCTCTTCAGATACTGCGGCACCTAATGCCTTGCATTGCTCAAGCAGATCAGCTGTTGGCGTAAAGACGGCCCGTAGCGGGTCAGCCACCAGTTTAAAGCCCATCCCCTTCAGCCGCTCTTCTACCATCTTGCAGGCCTCGCCGCTCCAGCCGTAGCTGCCAAACACGGCGGCCAGGTTGGTCTTGAGCTTGATGGTGCTCAAATAGGCAAGTACATCCCACATCGGTTTGGGCACATCACGGTTGATGGTGGGTACACCAAAGACCAGTGCATCGGCCTCTTCCATCAGGTTGCGCAGTTCGTTGTCGCTTAAGCCCACAATATGGTGGCTGGCCACTTCAATCTCATCCCGCGCAGCCCCTGCAACCAGAGCCTGGGCCATCTTTTCAGTGCTGCCGTGGGGAGAGATGTAGAATACCAGCACCTTTTTCCCAAAGGACTTGGGCTTGCTCCAGTTTTCATACTGCTCAATCACCCGCCAGGGATCTTTGCGTACAATCGGGCCGTGGCTGGGGCAGATCATGTCGATCACATCGTGGCGTATCTTTTCAACAGCTGACAGCACCTTGTCCTTGAAGGGACGCATCAGGCAGTCAAAATAAAACTCGCGGGCAGAGGTAAAATCTTCAATTTCATCATTGAATATGCTGCGGGTGTTACAATAGTGAGCACCGAATGCGTCACAGGTGAAGAGCACGTTCTCTTCCTCAAGCCGGGTGAACATGGTGTCCGGCCAGTGCAGGAACGGCGCCATGATAAAGCGCAGGGTGCGACCGCCCAGATCAATGGTTTCGCCATCCTTGACCGTTTTGGACTGAAATGGCTTGTGGATCATGTTGCCCACAAAGTTTTTGGCCGCCTGAGTGGAGACCACTACGGCATTGGGGCAGTGTTCAAGCAGGTAAGACAGAGAACCGGAGTGGTCCGGCTCGGCATGGTTGACGATGATGTAATCCACCTTGTCAGGGTCAACCAGAGATTTGAGTTTGTCCATGAACTGGTCAACAAACTTGATCTTGACCGTATCAATCAGGGCGATCTTCTCGCTGCCCTGCACCAGATAACTGTTGTAGGTGGTGCCATGTTCAGTGGGGAAGAGGTCGTCAAAGACACGCAATTCAGGGTGTTGTGCCCCCAGCCAGTGAATACCGCTTTTTATTTCAATAGTACCGATCATGATCTGATTCTCCTTTTACCTGTATGCCTACTATTAAGTCACCTGCCTCTTTCGAGGTTGCAAAGTATACCAAAGCGAATTTGTGTATACAAGCTGCAATTCAGCGGTTGTGAGGGCTGAACGGCTCTGCTAGAGTACTGCCATTGCTACTAATTATGCAGTGATCGTGCCGCCGGAGGGAATGACGTGCGTCAAAAAACGGTTTTCAGTTGCAGCCAGTGTGGCTGTCAGTCACCAAAGTGGCTGGGGAAATGTCCTGATTGCGGGGCCTGGAACAGCATGGTGGAAGAACAGCAGCCGTCAGCGGCTGCTGCCCGCAGCGGACGTCCTTTGTCGAGCAAAAGTGTTGCCCTGCCGATTGGCGAGGTGCCGCCCCAGGCCGAGGTGCGGCTTGGTTGCGGTATT
>DAIQQT010000333.1:0-3641 GCA_036786685.1 Trichlorobacter sp. | reverse complement strand
TCCTGGGCCATGAAGATGGTGGCATTACTGATCTGGAAATCGCGTCCCAGACGCAGGTGGCGCACCTTCATACCCCGCTCGAACCTGCCGGAACAGATCCGGAAAAAGGCGATCCGGTCACGGTGGGCCGGGTCCATGTTAGCCTGAATCTTGAATACAAAGCCGGAAAACGGTTCTTCATAGGGGGAAACCAGGCGGGTAGTGGTGGCGCGGGGCCGGGGATGGGGGGCATTCTGGACAAAGGTATCCAGCAGTTGCTGCACCCCGAAGGTATTGATGGCGCTGCCGAAAAAGACCGGGGTCTGACGTCCTGCCAGATAGGCATCCAGATCAAAGGGATGGGCGGCTCCTTCCAGCAGTTCCACGTCATTGCGCAGCTCTTCAGCCTGGCTGCCCAGAAGTTCATCCAGCAAAGGGTCATCAAGGCCTTTAACAGTGACAACCCTTCCAACACCATGTTCGGCATCAGGCTCAAACAGCAGCACCTCTTTGCTGTAGAGGTGATAGGTACCCCGGAAGCGCTTGCCCATACCGATCGGCCAGGTCATAGGAGCGGTCTGCATCCCCAGGTTCTTCTCCACATCATCCAGCAGATCCAGCGGCTCCTGCCCTTCCCGATCCAGCTTGTTCATAAAGGTCATGATCGGGGTATCCCGCAGGCGGCAGACATCCAGCAACTTCCTGGTCTGGCTCTCCACCCCCTTGACCGAATCGATCACCATCAGGGCGGAGTCAACGGCGGTCAGCACCCGGTAAGTATCCTCGGAAAAATCGTTGTGTCCCGGCGTATCCAGCAGGTTGATCTCAAAGCCGTCGTAGGTAAACTTCATCACCGATGAGGTAACTGAGATACCACGCTGTTTCTCCAGCTCCATCCAGTCCGAGGTGGCATGGCGGCCTGATTTCCGGGCCCGCACTTCGCCCGCCTGTTGAATAGCGCCACCGAACAGCAGCAGTTTCTCGGTAATGGTGGTCTTACCGGCGTCAGGGTGGCTGATGATGGCAAAGGTACGCCGTTTGTTGACTTCTTCCTGATTGAACATAGCTTCCACGTTACTGCTCCTTACACAGAAAAGGCGGGCCAAAAGCCCGCCTGCCAGGTTGATTGATGCTGCTAGGCCCTGAAGATAAGACGGTCAATACACCACTTGCCGCCACCGGCCACCATCAGGTAGACCGCCATCCCCAGCAGGGCCAGGGTAAACTCGATACCGTGGCCGCGTCCGGAGACACAGTTGGCATTCATAAAGAAACCATGGGCCCAGTGGACCTTGTAAATCGCCACCGTCATCACCGAAGCGATACCGGCTGCTGAAACACGGGTCAGAAATCCGGTCAGCACCCCCAGACCACCGCCAAACTCGACAATGATCGCCAACAGGGTAAAGATCGGCGGTATCCCCAGTTTCTGCTCAAAGCTGGCAAAGGTTGCCGTTAAACCACTGCCGCCAAACAGACCGAACAGTTTTTGCGAACCATGGGCAAGAAAGATCAGCCCCAGGGGGATACGGATGACCAGCGGTGCGACGGCATCAGACAGTTCAAAACCACCTCTGGCCATGGGACACCTCCGCAGCATGAAATAGAAAGGGGACCAATGGTCCCCTTTTGTGCTGATTTGGCGGGCGGTATTGGATTCGAACCAACGACCTTTGGCTTCGGAGGCCAACACTCTATCCAGCTGAGCTAACCGCCCGTGAACTAAATCTTTTACACTATCAGCCCTGCCAACTCAAGGGAAAAATCTGGTCAGCCCGCTGATGCTCTGCTACTATTGCGCCATGTTGACTATCGGACTGACAGGCGGAATCGCCACCGGCAAAAGCAGTGTTGCAGCGCTTCTGGCCGAATATGGTGCAGAGGTGATTGACGCGGATCAGCTTGCGCGGGATGCGGTGGCACCGGGTACCGCTGCCCTGCAGCGGATTGTGGAGCTGTTCGGACAGCAGGCCCTGCTGGCGGATGGCAGCCTGAACCGTCAGGCAGTGCGGGATCTGGTCTTTAACGAACCTGCCAGGCGGCAGCAGCTTGAGGTGATCCTGCATCCGGCCATTAAAGAGCTTGCCCTGCAGCAGATTGAGCAGGCACGAATCCGCGGCTCCCGCATAGTGGTCTATATGGCACCGCTGCTGATTGAGGCCAGGGCTACCGACCGGGTGGATGAGATCTGGGTGGTGACTGTGCGGCCCGAGGTACAACTGGCACGCCTGATGGCACGTGACGGCTGCAGCCAAAAGCAGGCAGAGCAGATCATTGCGGCCCAGATGCCGCTGGCAGAAAAAGAACGCTTCGGTGTGGTGGTTATCGATAACAGTTCCAGCCTGGAAGAAACCCGGCGCCAGGTTGAAGCAGCATGGCAGCAAAGGATCGGATCATGACTGAACAACGCACCATACTCCGTCGTAAAAGCACCGCAGCCAGACAACCGGACAACCGGCTCAACCTGTTTGCCACAGTACCGCTGGGGGCAGAAGAACTGACGGCTGCAGAACTGGGGCAACTGGGTGCCGAGGGGATTAAGGCGGTACGGGGAGGCGTCAGCTTCAACGGCAATCGCAGCACCCTCTACCGCAGCCTGCTGCAGGTACGAACCGCCAGCCGGATACTGCTACAACTGGGGCAATTCCCCTGCGGATCGCCGCAGGAACTGTACGACGGCATGCGCAGTCTCCCCTGGGGTGAGCTGCTGACCCCGACCATGACCCTGGCAATTGACTGCACCGTACGTGATTCAGCCATCACCCACTCCCACTTTGCCGCTTTAAAGGCCAAGGATGCCATTGTTGACCTGCTGCGGGACAGTACCGGCAGCCGCCCCAACATTGACACCAGAGCACCTGATCTTCGGATCAACCTGCATATTGCCAAAAACCAGGCCAGTGTCTCGCTGGATGCCAGCGGTGATCCGCTGGACCGGCGCGGCTGGCGGCTGGACCGTAACGACGCCCCGCTGCGTGAGACCCTGGCAGCCGCCATCATGCTGCATACCGGCTGGGACGGCAGCGTTCCGCTGCTTGATCCGATGTGCGGCTCCGGCACCCTGCTGCTGGAGGGAACCGCCATTGCCCTGAACCAGGTAGCTGGTGCAGGACGGGAGTTTGGCCTGATGCGCTGGCGCGACTTTGACCGCAGACTGTGGGAAAAGGTACTGCAGGAGGAACAGGCCAAGGCAGCCGAAAGCCTGGACGTACCGGTACTGGGCTATGATCAGGACCCACGGGCCATCATTGCCTGCCGGGAAAATGCCCGTCGGGCCGGTCTGGCCTATCAGGTGGCCTTTGACCGCAAGCCGTTTGAGGAATCAGAACCGTGTGGCCATCAGGGGGTGTTGGTGATGAACCCGCCCTACGGCGTACGGATGGGAGATAGACGGGAACTGGAACTGCTGTACCGCAAGATCGGCGAGGTCTTTAAACGCCGCTTCACCGGCTGGACCGCCTACCTGCTGGCCGGAGATCTGGAGCTGGCAAAACTGGTGGGACTGAAGCCATCCCGCCGTTTTGTGCTGTTTAACGGACCGTTGGAATGCAGACTGCTGAATTATGAGCTGTACTTAAGCGATTACCGCAACGCTGCAACCATAGCAGGAAGCAGGATGACAGCCAGCAGCAGAGAAACCAGGGGCCGCATCAGGTTGACCG
>DAIQQT010000332.1:0-3666 GCA_036786685.1 Trichlorobacter sp. | reverse complement strand
AAGTTCATTGGGGGCCACCTTGAATTTCTGCAGCAGCGCCGGATAGCCGCGCATACCGACGAAATAGGCCGCCACCACTACAATCGGAGGGAGCAGCGCCAGGCGCCAGCTCCCTTTCCAGAGTCCGAATGCCAGCAGCAGACCTGCCACAGGGGTGATGAAGGTCAGGGTGGTAAGTGTGGTCAACCGGACATTGACATCAACATAGCCAGCACCATAGAAGGCACCTTTGTTGCCGTACAGCAGCCCGAGCCCTTCCAGATAGAAACCGGCGGCTATAATACAGGAGAAGAGCGCCAGCAGGAGTGCCAGATGCCGGCGAACCTGCTGGGCAATTATCAGGCCACGCAGGGTTAGTGCAATGCCGCCACGGATGTAATAAATCGCAAGCGTCACCAGCAGCGTTGTCAGCAGCATGAAGTTCAGGTAGCCCCTGAGTATCTCCAGCAGCGGCAGGCTGAACAGGTAAAAGCCGATATCCTTGCCGATAACCGGATCAGCGGTACCCACCGTAATCCGGTTGATGAACAGCAGGACGTTTTCCCATTGCATTGTTCCGAACTGGCCTGCAAACAGTGCAAGACCGGCAGCAATCAGCACCCCGACCGGCCTGATCATCGGCAGGGTCTGATTACGCTGCAACCGGATGGTGCCGGCCTCTATGTATTCTCCGGCATGGGGGAACTCCGCCTTGTTCGCATACAGCAGGTTGGGCACCAGAAAGGCGAACAGGAACAGACCGAACAGGAGCCCTATGCCGGTCTGGACATACAGTTTTGTGGTGAAGACCGATGTAAAGCCGGTCTCAACGAAAAACAGCCAGTCCGTGTAGTAGTTGAGCAGGTAGGTCAGTGCCGGGACTACCGCGAAGAGTACAACAATCAGCGGGGTTAGTCTGTTTTTGAACATAACGAGTCCTTTGTATGTTTCAGTCTTTGTTTCCAGTCAGATTAACCTGCAACAGTTGCCAGGGGCCGGAGAGCTGTGCTGCCTCCCGACGCAGCCATTCCAGCCGTTCACCGGATGCCGGGTGGGTGGAAAGTATGACCGGGGGGGAAGAACGCTTTTCTGAGGCCAGACGCTCGTAAAAACGGACCATCCCTTCCGGCGAGATACGGGCAGTCACCAGGCGCTGCAGCCCGTTTGCATCAGCCTCCCGCTCGGCATCGCGGGAAAAGCGCAGCTCAGTCATTCTGGTGGCGGCATCAGCAAGCATGCTGTCTGCTGCTCCCCCAAGAGCGATACTCATCAGAGCCCGCAGGCCAAGGCTCTTGACCAGCCCCTGCAGGCTGTGCCTCAATTCAGCATGTGCCACCTCGTGAGCCAGAACACCGGCAAGTTCTTCCGGTGACGCCACTGCATCAATCAACCCACGGAACACCACCACCACACCGCCAGGAGCGGCAAAGGCGTTGACCTCCGGCCGCTCTGCAATAAACCAGCGATAGTTGTGGACAGAACCGGTTGTGAGCTTTTTACCGATGGTGCTGATTGAATCCACTACCGGCCCTTTGTCTGTAAAATTCATCTGTAGACGGGCCTGGCTCAGCACAGCATCCCCCAGTCGAGCTTCGTGTGAGACCGGAATCCGGCTGACTACCCAGCTGGCAACATGATCCCGGTTCGCCAGAAACAGGCCGACCAGCAGCAGTGGCAGGATGATCAGCAGAGCAAGCAAGGCCCAGCCTGCCTTGAATTTGCGCTCCAGGCGTTTGCGGTTTATTGCCGTGGCCTGCAGTTGTGCGGTAAACTGCGGTGGCGCCGTGGCACAGCAGCGGGTCTGATCAGCAGCATCGGTTACCACAAAGGCCCAGTCCACTCCCTCTTGCTGCCAGCTAAGCTGGAGACTTTCTGCATTGAATCCTCGACCAGCAGCGGTGGGAGCCTCAGCAGAATAGACGGCGCTGTCTTCAGCGGCTGTCGTGATCCGCAAGCATCCTTCAGCCTCCCAGGTGGCTGCAGCAGCCATACCTGCACCGGGGAGGCCAGGACCAAACAGTCTGCCGTTAAAGCTACGGTCAGTCATCACTACTGCCAATAATGCCACCCAGCACACCGGCGCCAAGCAGTGAGCCCTGACCGGTTGAACGCCCGCCTGCCGCCGGAGCTGACATGACGATCCGGTTTGCCAGGCGGGACAGTGGCAGGGATTGCAGCCAGATCTTGCCCGGCCCGCTTAAAGTGGCAAAGAACAGGCCTTCGCCGCCGAAAATAGCTGATTTGATCTTGCCGACAAACTGGATATCGAAATCAACCGACGGCTGGAATGCCACAACGCAGCCGGTATCAACACGCAGCGTCTCGCCGGGGGCCAGTGTCAGCTCACGCAAGGTACCGCCCGCATGGATAAAAGCCATGCCATCGCCGTCAAGCTTCTGCATGATGAATCCTTCACCGCCAAACAGTCCGGTGCCGATCTTTTTCTGGAAGGCGATGCCGAGAGAGACCCCTTTGGCAGCGCAGAGGAATCCGTCCTTCTGGCAGATCAGGGTGCCTCCCACTGCAGACAGGTCGATCGGCACAATCTTGCCGGGGTAGGGGGCTGCAAAGGCAATCCGGCGTTTGCCGCTGTCCTCATTGTGAAAGACCGTGGTAAACAGGCTTTCACCGGTCAGCAACCGCTTGCCTGCTCCCAGCAGCTTGCCCATGAAACCACTGGTCTGCTGGGAACCATCACCAAAGACCGTGTCCATCTGGATACCGTCCTGCATGTACATCATGGCGCCTGCCTCACCAATGGCAGCTTCGCCCGGATCCAGCTCCACTTCAACGTACTGCATTTCTGATCCGAAGATTTCATAATCGATAACATCCATTGCCATTTTGACTACCTCCCTGTTCTCAGTATTTTTATGCCTTGTTACTTTACGTGGTCAGCGCTTGAGCGCTTCAGTCAGTTTCAGCCCGGCGAGTTGCTGCAGAGATTTCGCCAGATAGTAGAACAGCGCCATCATGATCAACATGGACGGCAGCGCAATCACCGGATAGCTTAACAGGGTCATCTGACCTAACTCCTCGTTGAAAGCCTGGGTACCGGCCGGGCTGGTTACAATCCATGTAGCCAGAAGATAGTTCATGATGGACGAAAAAAGGAACGAACCGCCCAGCATCCATGTGGCTGATTTCAGACGGGTTTCAAAGGCCAAAGTGTTACCGCGTTGTTGAAGATTGCCTTCGATGAGTGCCACATTCAACAGCGCTGGGCTCAGTAACAGTGCCCGCACCAGCGGCTTATCGATAACGACTGAAACGACAACGGTCAGTCCGATCAGGCCGGGAATCGTCGCTTCCTTAACAGCCAGCCACTGCGCATCGAGTTGCAGTACGCCGATGCCGCCAGTAAGCAGGATGCTACAAAGACCCAGCACCGCAATCATGTTGACTTTACGTTCACGAAACAGCGACCATGCGCCCCATATAAACGGAAATGCCAGTGCCAGCAGGAACGCATTAAGGGTGCCCAGTCCCTCCGGACCGGAGAGTTTCATCAGGACAAATGAGGGTATGACCAAGGTGATCAATAACTCAATCATCGGATTCAGTTTGGTAGTATCATGCATGATTAATCACCTGTTCTTACGGATTCTGTTTCCACGCCTGGATTTTTGTTAACCTGCTTCCTGTCCAGCAACAGCATTTGTCTGCTTTGGCAGGATCAGGGAAGCG
>DAIQQT010000002.1:0-22004 GCA_036786685.1 Trichlorobacter sp. | reverse complement strand
GCCTGACCCGCTCCATCGAAAGAGAAAGTGGCAGATATTAGGCTTCTTCCTCCTTGCCGGCTGCGCCATTTATTTATGGTTTTTCCTCTTGCCAGATATCCGTGAACATGGCTGGCTCCACCAGTTGGGCCAACGTCAGTAATTCTGTATCCAAGTGTCTTCTGCGTGCTCCGAATAACCAGACAGCCCTAACCAGGGACTCTGCGCCTTGATGATATTCAGGTGCATGCAGTAAAAAAGTCTGTTTGTATTTTTCATCAAACAGCCCATGGATACACCAATTTGCAGCCAATTTTGGGGAATTGCTCATTGCATCCTCCCGTAACCGCCTCTCTATCAGGGCTGCTACATGGACTGGAGCTTTGAAGTAGACATAGGGGGGCTTACCGAACCAATGCCCATGACATGAAGCAATGGTTTGCAGCGCCTGCACGGTGTTCATTTTATCCACCAAGGGCTTGATAGCAGAATCAATTTCATCGTATGGTCGTTTCTTACGAGCAAACAGTGAGCGAAGATAATGTCCACTCGAAGAAACAAGGAGGGAATAGTGGGATTGGCTATTCTGGCTGTCTTGCATTGGCTTCAAACTCTCTTGACTTTTCCGTTGAACTTAGTTGAGGAATATTGGAAAAAACGGGCCTATATTTGAAATTCCCAGTCTTAAATGTGAGTGCAGACCGCATGAAAAAACTGAGCGGATAACTAATGACAGCGTCCTGATTCGGGCTAGGGTAACCAATGACATGTTGGCACCGAATCAAAAACAAGAACAGTCTAGTCAGGTTGTATGATTTTTTTATTTAGTCTAATTATCTTTAATAAATGGTCTAACTATCTATTGTGTCAAAATGCTTAAAAAAGGCCCGTGAGTCTAATCATCTTCGGTAAATCTCAGTTTCAAGGAGATTTTTGTGAGGCAATCTTTCGTAACAACCGGTGTCTGCAATCTGTTGATGCTTTCTGCCCTGACCGGCCCGGCCATGGCCGGAGGAGCTTTAAAACAGTATGACCTGAAGGACTTTTTCGGTAAGCCGGAACGTTCTGTTTTCAGGCTGTCCGATGACGGGAAAACCCTCGGGTTCATGCAGCCGTACCAGCGTCGTCAGAATCTGCATGTGGTTACCCTGCCGCCAGACGGCAAGACACCTGACTTTGCCGCGGCAAAGCGGCTTACTGCCGAGACAGAGCGGGATATTGCAGGCTTTTTCTGGAAGGGGAATGATACCATTCTCTATGTGAAGGATTTTGGCGGTGATGAGAATTACCACCTGCTGGCGGTGGATCTGAAAAGCGGTGCGGTCAAGGATCTTACCCCGTTCCCCAGGATCCGCGCATCGATTGTGGATGACCTGCTGGATGATCCTGAGCATGTTCTGGTGCAGCATAACAAGCGTGATCCGCAGTTTTTTGACGTGTACCGGGTTAATGTCAAGACCGGTGATGCTCAACTGGTGGCACAGAACCCCGGTAACATCACCGGCTGGATCACTGACCATACAGGCCAGGTCCGGATGGCTTCAACATCCGATGGCGTTAATACCAGCCTGCTGTATCGGGCTTCTGAAAAAGATGCCTTCAAAACCATCCTGACCACTGACTTCCGTACCTCGGTCTCGCCCCTGTTTTTCACCTTTGACAACAAGTCACTGTATGCCCTTTCAAACCGTGGCCGTGACAAGACCGCGCTGGTAGTGCTTGATCCGAACAACGCTACGGAATCACAACCGCTTTTTGAACATCCAGAGGTTGATCTTGACGGGGTATCCTATTCCCACAAGCGTAAACTGCTTACACAGGCAGGTTTCACCACCTGGAAGAGCCAACGCCATTTCTTTGATGCAGAAACCAGGGCGATCTACACCAGGCTGCAGGAAAAACTGCCCGGCTATGAGATCTCGCTGCAGAGCGAAAACCGTGCTGAAGACACCTTCATTGTTGCTGCCTACAACGACCGTACCCAGGGTGCCCGTTATGTCTACTCAATTAAAACCGATACCCTGACACCGCTGGGGGAGATCAATCCCCGCCTCAATCCGGCTGATATGGCCAGTATGAAGCCAATAACCTACAGGACACGGGACGGGCTGACCATCAACGGCTATCTGACAGTGCCGGTCAACCGTGAAGCCAGGAATCTGCCGGTTATTGTCAACCCCCATGGCGGGCCGTGGGTGCGGGATTCATGGGGCTATAACCCTGAAATCCAGTTTCTGGCCAACCGTGGTTTTGCGGTGTTCCAGATGAACTATCGCGGTTCAACCGGCTACGGCAGGGCCTTCTGGGAAAAGAGCTTCAAGCAGTGGGGCAGGAGCATGCAGGATGATATTACGGACGGGGTTGCCTGGCTGATCAAGGAGGGGATTGCCGATCCGAAACGGGTAGGGATCTATGGCGGCAGCTACGGCGGTTATGCCACCCTGGCCGGGGTGACCTTTACCCCGGATCTCTATGCTGCAGCGGTTGACTATGTCGGTGTTGCCAACCTGTTTACCTTTATGCAGACCATTCCACCCTACTGGAAACCGTATCTGGCCATGATGTACGAGATGGTGGGGGACCCGGAAAAGGACAAAGCCGCGCTGACGGCAAGCTCACCGGTCTTTCATGCTGACAGGATCAGGACACCGCTGTTCATTGCCCAGGGTGCCAATGACCCCCGGGTGAACAAGGATGAATCTGACCAGATGGTGGCTGCCCTGAAGAAACGTGGCGTTGAGGTGCAGTATCTGGTGAAGGACAACGAAGGACATGGTTTTCATAATGAGGAAAACCAGTTTGAGTTTTACGGCGCCATGGAGGCGTTTTTCAGAAAGCACCTTCTCAAGGACAGTCCGTCAAAAAAATAATTCAATACAGGCTGGAGTCTTCCTATGCAGCAGACCACCATAGATGGTATCACCCTTTCGCTGGCCAGACCGGTTGAGCTGGCACTGAACTGGATCGGACAGGACGAGCTGTTACGCCAGCTGCTGGCAGCCTGGATGGTGCTTGAGGCCCGTGATATCCCGTTTAATCCCCGCCTGATCGGCAAGCCGGGGGTGGGTAAGACAACCCTGGCCTATGCAGCGGCCAAGCGTCTGAACAGGCCGGTCTATCTGTTTCAGGCCACCATGGATACCAGGCCGGAGGATCTGATTGTGACACCGGTGATCGGGCCGGGCGGTACCATTCAGTACGTGGGCTCATCACTGGTGTCTGCCATGGTAAACGGCGGGGTGCTGATCCTGGATGAAGGTAACCGGATGAGCGAGAAATCCTGGGCCTCTCTGGCTCCCCTGCTGGATGACCGCCGCTATGTCGAGTCGGTGATTACCGGGCTCAGAATCCCGGCGCACCGCGATTTCAGGATTGTGGTGACCATGAACGAGGACGCCTCTACCTTTGAGATCCCCGAGTATATCCATTCCCGCCTGCAGCCCCAGATCTATATTGATTTTCCCGAGGCGGACGAGGAGCTGCTGATCCTGAAGGAAAACCTGCCCTTTGCAGAACCGGAGATCCTGCGTTATGTGGTTGATTTTCTCCAGCAGGCCCATGCCAGGGATGAACGCTATTCGGTACGGGACGGTATCAACATCGCCCGTTACGCCCTGAAGATGTCTGCCGTCAGTAGCAGCGCCCCCCGTGAGATGCTGGCAACAGCGGTTGAACGTATCCTGGGGGACGAGGCGCTTCCGTACCTTTCCTGACCATGCCGCGACGACTCTTCCTACATCACTTTGGTCCTGTGTCCGGGCTGCCGGTGTTGCACTACCGGATGGAGTTTGCCCATCTGGTTCGTCAGGCCGTGCAGCAGATCCGCCCTGATGCCATTGCCATTGAGCTGCCTCCAACCCTTGCAGCCCCCTTTCGTCGCGCGCTGGCACGACTGCCCCAGATCAGTTTGGTCAGCTATCCGGTCAAAGAGGCCGATGGCCGTGAGTCATCGGTTCATCTGCTTGTCGAGCCTGCAGATCCCCTGGTCGAGGCCGGGCGGCTGGCTATGGAGCTAGGGATTCCGCTGCATTGTGTTGATCCGGATATTGACCGCTACCCCCGCCACCGTGAAGCGCTGCCTGACTCCTACAGCATTGCCCGCATAGGGCTGGCTGCCTATTATCAGGCCTTTTGCGAGGCAACGGCAGCAGAGATCCCCTGCCATGCCGACCGCCGCCGTGAGCAGGGGATGGCCTATGCCCTGCAGCAGCTCGGGCGGGAACATCAGCGGATTCTGTTTGTCTGCGGTATGGCCCATCTGCAGCGGGTGGCTGAGTTGTATGACCGGCCCCAGGCAGCCCCGATGGCGCGGAAGCAGCGGGAAGGGATCACCCTCTGGAACCTGCATCCTGCCTGCTGCGGTGAGGTGCTGGCTGAGTTCCCCTTTCTGTCAGCCGTCTATGAATACCGGAGACACGGGCTGCCGGACCTGCCCCGTGAGCGTGGTAACGGGCTGCGTAAGCAGTTCCATGCCCTGGAACTGATCGGCGGCGGCAGGCAGGAACTGCCGGAGGCAGAGGTGATGGATGCGGCTATCCGGCGTTCGGCCCACCAGCTTGGGACAGCAGGCCGCTTTCCCGACCGGCAGCGGATTATCTATCACCTGTTCAGTGAAGCGGCCCGCCATTACAAACAGGAGACCGGCGAACCGGTGCATATCTGGCAGAAACGGGCCTTCTTCCGTTTTGCCCGCAACTACGCACTGCTGGACAGGATGCTGCTGCCGGATCTGTTCCAGTTGCTGGCGGCTGCCCGCGGCTGTCTGGATGATAACTTTGCCTATGCCTTCTGCCGCCTGGCCGTCAGCTATCCCTGGCAACAGGAAAACAGTGATCTGCCTGACCGCAGCATATCGGCGGAAGAGCTGTGGGGAGGACAACGCCAGATCCGGTTCCGGCCGCGACAGCAACGTAAAAAGGGACTTTCCGGCCTGCGCTTCATGCAGCGCAAACGGGAGAAACGGCCCGGAGAATGGCTGGAGGGGTTTGACAATCCTTCGATCTGTTCCTACCCCCCTGAAGACCTTGCCATTGAGAATTTCGGCAACTTTCTCAAACAAAAGGGGAGCCTGCAGCTGTCGGAGGAACAGTCCCGCAGTGAAAAGTTCTCCACCTCGCTGCTCGACGGCATTGACATGCGTGAGACCTTGCGGAACATGCATGAAGGGGCTATCTACGTACGGCAGCAGGTCAGGGCCAAGGGGGGCGTCGGCAGTGTCGTCATGATCTTCAGTGAAGGCAGACGTGGTGAGTACCCCTACCAGACCACCTGGCTCGGTGAACATGACCAGGAGTCGGATATGGCCTTCTATGCCACTGATCCGGCTGGAAATGTGGTGGGGCCGGGGATCTGCCGCTGTGAATACGGCGGCTTCATGCTCTCCTATCCTCCCCGTCGCCTGATGGAGGTATGGAGCGACCCTGACTACCGTTTTGCCGACAGCAGGGCCGAGGTACTGCTGCTGGCTGCGCTGGATTACTCAACGGAACGGAATGTGGTCTATGTTGCGGCAAAGCCGCCACGCAGCATTTTCAAACAGCATGCCGCCAGGATCGGCCGGACCATTGTCTATATCCCGCTGGGGTCGCTTTCGCCGGTACGGCTGAAGCAGTTACGGGTGTTGCATGTGCTTTCCGGGCATGATAAACGGGCCTTTGCCAAAGAGTACATCTGGTAGGATCGCTGCTGTTTTTATCTTATCCTGAGGTGTCCCATGAGTCATCAACCACAGCCTCCACAGCATTTCCGCGGGCGCTGGTCCAGCCGTCTGGGGTTCATCATGGCTGCAGCCGGCTCTGCTGTCGGCCTGGGCAATATCTGGAAATTTCCCTACATCACCGGTATGCATGGTGGCGGTGCCTTTGTACTGTTCTATCTCTTCTGCATTGTTACCATTGGTGTGCCGCTGATGGTGGCCGAGATGGTTATCGGCAGGCATACCCGCAAAGACCCGGTGGGGGCCTTCAAACGACTGCGAGGTGGCGGCTGGACACTGGTGGGCTGGATGGGGGTGGTGGCCGGGTTTGTCATTTTATCGTACTACTGTGTGGTGGCCGGCTGGGCGGTTGACTAT
Source organism: Trichlorobacter sp. (assembly GCA_036786685.1). Classification (GTDB taxonomy): domain Bacteria; phylum Desulfobacterota; class Desulfuromonadia; order Geobacterales; family Pseudopelobacteraceae; genus Trichlorobacter. Next base: position 15,952 of record DAIQQT010000002.1, on the reverse strand, counting down.
CTCTGGCTGGCGTTGAAGGGGACTTTCTCCCGGCAGTATGCCGCTCAGGTTCCCCAGCTGTTTGGCGATCTGCTGGCAAGTGATCTCAGTCAACTGTTCTGGCAGGCCATCGTTATGGTTGCCACGGTGCTGATCGTGATCGGTGGCGTCAAGAGCGGCCTGGAAAGAGCTAACAGGATCATGATGCCGATACTGTTCCTGATTCTGGTGGCGCTGGCAGGCTATGGCTTCTTTTCTTCAGGTGGTGTCAAGGCGTTTCAGTTTCTGTTTGCACCGGATTGGAGCAAGCTGGATCCGCCTGCCATGCTGGAGGCATTGGGGCATGCCTTTTTCAGTCTCAGCCTGGGGATGGGGGCGATGTTGACCTATGGCAGCTATGCTGATGAGGAGATAAGCATCCCCAGGGTTGCCATTACCGTCTCGATTATGGATACGCTGGTGGCGCTGCTGGCCGGTCTGGCCATCTTTCCGATTGTATTCAGCTATGGTATGGCCCCTGCAGCCGGTCCCGGGCTGGTTTTCAAGACGCTGCCGATTCTGTTCAGCCGGATGCCGGGTGGCACCCTGATCGCCATTCTGTTTTTCCTGCTGCTGGTGTTTGCAGCCCTTACCTCGGCCATATCCCTGCTGGAAGTGGTGGTGGCTTACTACTGTGATGAGCTTAAATGGGATCGCACCAAGGCAACCCTGATTGCAGGGGTGTTGATTTTTGTGCTGGGTGTTCCAGCAGCCCTCTCCAATAACCTTCTGAAAGACTGGCATCTGATCGGGTCGCGCAACTTTCTGGATTCGGTTGATTTCCTGTCTACCAATTATCTTCTGCCGTTGGGAGGTCTGTTGATCACCCTGTTTGCCGGCTGGGTCCTGACCCCTAAGGTTGGCAGGGAAGAGCTGTTAAAGGGTGGGGGAAGCCCGGGTTTCTACCGGGGCTGGTTCTTTCTGATCCGCTACATCTCGCCGGTATTGGTGGCTCTGGTGCTGCTGAACAAGATCGGTCTGTTTTAATCAGTTAAACGGTGATGCTGTATGGAGCTGCAATGAATAAACTTAAAATGCTGTTGTTCGTGTTGTCCGCTGTGCTGCTGCCGGCCTTCGGTCTTCAGGCAGCTGAACAGCCCTCTTTTGTTGGCAGGTATTATCTGCAGGGGGTAAGGGAGGCCGGTTCGGAGCTTGTGTTGCGTACTGATGGCAGTTACTCCTGGATGCTGGCATACGGAAATCAGGATCATCTCTCTGAAGGACGCTGGTCCCGTCAGGGGGACAGGATTGTTTTGACGGCAACCCTGCCGACTGCAACCGGCTCTCTGGTCTGGTTTGATACGAAGCAAAAAAAGATTCCCTGGAGTTTTGAAGCTGAACAGGCGTTGCAGGAACAGCGGTATCTTCAGCAGCGGGAGCAGGTGCTGAAGGCCTGTCCCTTTATGGATACAGCTGATTATGCCTCTGTTCCCAAAATGATTGGTGAGCCCGAACCGGCCAAACAGGAACGGGAACAGCGGGCAGCCAAGGCGCTGATAGAACTGCAGGCTGCCACCACGTCCCTTGAACAGGCTGCTGCAGAGGCAGTGGAACAAAAGACTGAGGCTGCGATGCACAGGGCGGCTGAAGCCATGGACCGTTTTCAGTCAGCCTGGCTGACGGCAAAAGAAGCAAGTTGGGATGCTGGCAGACCAGTACCCAAGCGGCCGGTTCTGCAATTGCCAACGATCTGCCGAATGCCGCAGGAACCAAAGGTCAAGCAGAATCAATCAGCCTCCTGGTCTCGGCAGGGAATTGGCGTTGCACTGCTTGACAGCACCAGTGGTTCTCCGCTGCGTGGTCTGCGTGTGACCTTTGTTCTGGCAGATGGTACAAGGCGCACTGCGGCTGCATCAGGCGGTATTGCTGTTATTCCGCTTGACAGGCAGGAACGGGTACTTTCGTGTAAGCTGAAGCCAGGCCAGGGAAAGGTTGAAACCTTGGCCCTACCGCCTGATGCCGTGGCCGGCAGTATCTACCAAGTACGGATTGATACTGCCAGTCTGGCAGAACCTTTTTTTCGTGAACTTCAGCTGGAAATAGATGGCGATGCACTGGTCTGGCCTGCAACCGGCGGACGCTATCAGCGTTAGCAGTGCTTTGCCCCTCTCCCTCTGGGAGAGGGGCAGGGTGAGGGCGAGCTTACCTGTGCTATTGCCGCTTTTATCTGCCCTCATCCGGCCTTTGGCCACCTTCTCCCAGAGGGAGAAGGGATAACCTGAATTTCAGTTCTAATCAGGTTACGTTTTCAAAGCCCTGTTATGGTTTAAACCTGCCGTACCATTTTTTTTGCCCCTCAGCTTGCCAGTGGACAGTTCCCTGATATACTTCATAAAATTATGCTTGGCCTGCAAGTACTACCCCGCTACTGGGGAGTCTTGTTTTCTGTCTGAACGGGTTTGAAGACGGTTTTGATCAGGGGGGGGCTTCTCGCTGTTCACCCGTTTCAAAGAGCAGGGCCATGCAGTTGCTACACCTGCCGGAGAGGAACAGTCATGGAAAACGGTTGTACTCTGAAAGGACCGGTTCTGGTTGTTGATGACGATGAACAGGTCGCCAATCTGGTGGCATTAACCCTGCAATTTGAAGGAATTGCACAGGTCTGCAAGATCAGTGATAGTCGCCTGGTTATGGAGCACTTATGTCAGGCAGGAGCTTCGCTGATACTGCTGGATATGGTGATGCCCAACCTGAGTGGCAGAGAACTGCTGCCACTGATCAGGCAGGAGTTCCCCCATATTCCGGTGGTGATGGTGACCGGACTTTCTGATGTTGATACGGTTGTTGAATGTATGAAGGGGGGAGCCTACGACTACCTGCTGAAGCCGGTTGAACCAAGCAGACTGGCCGCCTGCGTCAGGAATGCACTGCGGGTGAATGACCTGCAGAATGAGGTCAGTGTCCTGAAGCAGTATCTGTTGACTGATCACCTGAAACAACCAGAGGCCTTCGCGGCATTCAAGACCTGCAGCAAAAAGATGCGGGCTGTTTTCCAGTATGCCGAGGTGGTTTCCGCCGTCCGTCAGCCTGTGCTGATTACCGGTGAAACCGGGGTCGGTAAAGAGTTGATGGCGCGGGCCATTCATCAGCTAAGCGCTGTTAAGGGGGATTTTGTCGCGGTTAACGTGGCTGGGCTGGATGACAACATGTTTTCTGACTCCCTGTTTGGTCATAAAAAAGGAGCTTTTACCGGAGCTGAACAGCCCAGGGAGGGCCTGATCAGGAAGGCTGCGGGCGGTACCCTGTTTCTGGATGAGATCGGTGATCTGTCCGGGCCTTCACAGGTGAAACTGCTGCGTCTGTTGCAGGAGGGGGAGTATTTTCAGGTCGGCTCGGATAGCATCAAGAAGAGTGATGCGCGGGTTGTTGTTGCCACCAACCGCAATCTCAGGGAAGAAATGCAGGCCGGTCGCTTTAGGAGTGATCTGTACTACCGCCTCTGCACCCACACCATTGAGCTGCCACCGTTGCGGGAACGTTCAGAAGATATTCAGCTGCTTACCCTGCACCTTGTTGAAGAAGCGGCCCGTGCCTATGGAAAACAGCCGCCTTTATTGTCAGCAGAGCTTCTTGTGCAACTCCGCGCCTTGCCGTATCCCGGCAATGTCAGGGAGTTACAGGGGCTGGTGCTGGATGCCATGGCACGGCATCAGGAAGGGCTTCTTACCTGTGAACATTTTAGGCTTCGACAGGAGCAAAACAGCCCTGTGATCCCCACCGGGGGTAATGAACCCCTGCTGTCGCTGTTTGGCCACTTTCCCTCCTTCCACGAGATTGAAGATTACCTGATTGATGAAGCACTTAAGCTGAGCAGCGGCAATCATAATCTGGCGGCATCGTTGCTGGGAATAACCCGGCAGACCATTACCAATCGTCTCAAGGCACGGACCGGGGACAAGCCAAAGGTTGATCAGACTGGCTGAGTTTGTCCTGCTGTCCACGGGGTGTCTTTCCCGGCACCATTTCCTGTAGTAAAATAAATTACCCTTCGGTAAAAAATTTACCTGCCCGCATATCTGCAGTCTGATGCTGTCTGTACCCGTACAGCAGCAGGTGTCCCCCCTTTTAACCAAAAACATTTACTGGCATTCCCAATTGTTGTTTCTGGTAATGTTAATGAAATCAATGTGATGTGGTATTTTTTGGTCTCGGCACAGTTTCTGTAAGAGAGACCCTCACCACCAGTTTGTACACCGCTTGAAAAAGCTGGCGATCAAACGATGGATATGATCATCGGGAGGCTCCAATGAAGACAGAGCATGCAGCTGTTGCCACCAATCTTTCTGGTGATTGGACCATGAACGGTATTTCCAGCCAGGTGCAGTTACTCATGGCGATCTCGCGTGGTGCTGGCGAAGGAATTTCACAAACCAGCCGACTGGTGGTTGACTGCTCAGGTATCAAGCAGATTGATATGAGCGGGTTGCAGCTGCTGTATGTCTGGGTGCAGTGCCTGCAGATCAAGGGGTTGCGAGCTGAGCTGGTCAACCTGTCGGACTGTATGCGTTCAACCGTTGAGAAAGTTGGGCTGCATCAGTTTTTGGGGCCTTCTCACGATACCGCCCGATCGTAACCACTGGTACCGTTTCACAAGAGGAACGCCATGTCTGCAGACCTTTCCCAGTTTTTTCAGGTGTTTTTTGATGAGAGCGCCGAGCACCTGGCTGAAATGGAGCGTATCCTGCTCTCCATTGATCCCCATGCACCGGATGAGGAGGAGTTGCATGCCGTCTTCCGTGCAGCCCATTCCATAAAGGGCGGGGCAGCAACCTTCGGCTTCAGCGATATGACATCCACCACCCATGCCCTCGAATCCCTGCTGGACCGGATCCGCCACCATGAGTTGTACCTTACTGCAGAGATGGTAGATGCCTTTCTGGAAACCAAAGATGCCATTGCCATGCTGCTGGCCGGTCATCGTGACCAGGCACCGGTTGATCTGGCTGCGGTTGAGTCCGCCTGCACAAAGCTGCGTTGCATAGAAGGCGGCAGCCTTGCTGCCGCACCAGCAGCAGAAACCGTGGCAGCAGATCCTGGGCCGGGTAACGTGGCTGCCGGTGAAAAAGAGTATCGGATTCTTTTCCGGCCTCCAGCGGACCTTTTCATCCGTGGGGTGCGGGTTGAACCGCTTTTTGAAGAGCTGGCAAGCCTGGGGGCACTGTCAATAACAGCACAGGTTGCGGTACCGGAGGATTTTGCTGCCTACGAACCGGAACAGTGCTGTCTGAGCTGGGAGATGGTGTTGCACAGCACTGCTGACCTTGAAGAGCTGCGTGACATCTTTATGTTTGTGGCGGATGAAGAGGAGATCGATATCCAGGTGGTCGATTCTGCACTGCAACCGTCAGCTGTATCCTCCTGCAGTTCGGATCCTTCTGAACAGAGGCGTACAAGCAAGGCAGCAGAAGCCCCACTGACATTGGAACCACCGGGCAGACGGCTGTATGACCGGGATGAAACCGCTCCCAACGCCTTTGGGCGCAGACCGGCTGATGGCACTGAATCCACCTCCATCCGGGTAGGGGTCTCCAAGGTGGATCAGCTGATCAATCAGATGGGGGAACTGGTTATTACCCAGGCCATGCTGGCCCAGACCGCCCTGCAGTTTGATCCGGTCCTGTATGAAAGCCTGCACCGTGGCATGGCCCTGCTGCAGCGTAATACTCGTGATCTGCAGGAAAGCGTCATGTCAATCCGCATGATGCCGATCAGCTTCATCTTCAGCCGGTTTCCCCGTCTGGTGCATGATCTTGCAGCCAGGCTGGGTAAACAGGCAGAGCTGAAGCTGGTGGGGGAAACCACTGAGCTTGATAAGGGGCTGATCGAAAAACTGGCCGATCCCCTGACCCACCTGGTGCGCAACAGTCTTGATCACGGCATTGAATCCCCTGAAGAACGCAGGCAGGCAGGTAAACCGTCAGGCGGCACCATCACGTTGCGGGCGGCCCAGACCGGCGGACGGATTGTGATTGAGGTGATTGATGACGGTGCCGGTCTGAATCGCAGCCGAATCCTGCAGAAGGCCCGGGAAAACGGTCTGTCGGTTTCAGACGAGATGACTGACGAAGAGGTCTGGCAGTTGATCTTTGCCCCCGGCTTTTCAACGGCTGAAAAGGTTACCGATGTCTCGGGCCGTGGGGTCGGGATGGATGTGGTCATGAAAAACGTACAGGCGCTGGGCGGGCGTGTTTCCATCTCCTCGGAAGCAGGTAGAGGCAGTCGTGTGCTGGTGTCGCTACCGCTGACCCTGGCTATTCTGGACGGCCTTTCGGTACGGGTGGGGGATGAGACCTTTATTGTGCCGCTGAACTCGATCATTGAGTCATTACAGCCACAGTCCGATGATCTGCACACAGTAGGCAGCAATACCACGGTCAGGGTGCGGGGGGAGTATCTGCCGCTTCTGCGTCTGAATCAGGTGTACGGCATCAAAGAGGCAGAAGAACATCCGGAGCACGCGGTAGTGATGATTGTGGATGCAGAAGGCGAGCAGGTTGCCCTGTTGGTGGATGAACTGCTGAATCAGCATCAGGTGGTAATCAAGAGCCTGGAGAAAAACTATCGCAAGGTTGATGGCACTGCCGGAGCAACCATTATGGGAGATGGCCATGTCGCCCTGATTCTGGATGTGGGAGATCTGGTTCACCTGTGGCGCAAAGGTTTGTAACTACAAAGGAGGGCTTCACAATCATGGAAGAGATGACCAGCATACTGGCAGAGAGCGGTGCCCGTGAATACCTGACCTTTAGCCTGGGGAAGGAGGAGTACGGCATGGATATCCTAAAGGTGCAGGAGATCCGGGGGTATGATGCGGTCACCAAGATCGCCAATGCCCCGCCGTTCCTGAAAGGGGTGATCAACCTGCGGGGGGTGATCGTACCGATCATTGACCTGCGCATCAAGTTCAACCTTGCCAACCAGATCTACGATGAGTTTACGGTGGTAATCATCATCAATGTCCTTGGCCGGGTGATCGGTATTGTGGTTGACGGTGTTTCGGATGTGGTCAGCCTGATGCCGGAGCAGATCAAGCCGCCGCCTGAATTCGGTACCGGTATTGATACCCGGTACATCACCGGTATCGGCACCTTTAACGATCAGATGCTGATTCTGACTGACATAGAACAGTTAATGGGCGGGGCAGATATGCAGCTGGTTGAAAACGTCGCTGATAATCACCTGGATCTGGCAGCCTGACGTATCTGCCGGATGTTGTTTTTGACACGACAAGGACAAAGGAGGCTCTGGTCATGTTCAAGCAGATGAAGCTGGGAACCAAGATAGTGGCAGGTTTTGTCGTGGTAACGCTCACAGCTGCCGTCATGGGGGCGGTGGGCTACTACGGTTTGAATGAAGTGTCAAAAAATATGTATGAGGTTGCTGATGTCCGGCTTCCAAGCGTCCAGACACTCCTGGTCATGAAAGAGGCTCAGTACAGTATTCTGGCCGGTGAGCGGGGGCTGATCAACCGCAGAATGGTGGATCCAACGGTTCGTAAGGCGCAGTACGATCATATTGAGTTGTCATGGAAAGAAGCTGCTGAAGCCTGGAAAATTTATGAGCCGTTGCCACAGACCGTTGAAGAGGCAGCACTCTGGAAGGAGTTTGTCCCTAAATGGGAGGCCTGGAAAAAGGCAAGTCAGCAGGTGGTGGAACTGTCACATGAAAAGGATAGTTTGCTGGCTGGCGGTGCCGGGCTGAGCGATAAACGGGTTGAGGCCATTGATAACAGAGTCTTTGATGTCTCCCTTGCTTCCCGTAAGAAGTTTCTGGATGTTGAGACGCTGCTGGGCAAGCTGGTCCACTTGAATGAAAAAGTGGCCCGTGATGCCGGTAAGGCCGGTGAGCATGCCGCAACCCATGCCAAAATTCAGCTCGCTGTGGCCCTGGCGCTGGCAATACTGCTGTCATTGATGATCGGCTTCTACCTGAAGAAAAACATTGCCGCCATACTGCAAGGTCTGCTGGATGAGGCCAATCACCTGACTGAGGCGGCGGTGGCAGGTAAACTTGCTACCCGTGGCAATGTTGAAAAGGTGAACTTTGAATTTCGCGGCATTGTTGAAGGGGTCAACCAGACCCTTGATGCGGTGATAGGTCCCCTGAACGTGGCCGCTGAATATGTTGACAGAATCAGCAAAGGGGATATCCCGCCAAAAATTGCCGACAACTACAACGGTGATTTCAATGAGATCAAGAATAATCTGAATGGTTGTATTGATGCGGTCAATGCCCTGGTGGCCGATGCCAACATGCTGTCTGATGCAGCAGTTGCTGGAAAACTGGCAACCCGTGCCAATGCCGCCCGTCATCACGGTGATTTCCAGAAGGTGGTGGAAGGGGTTAACCAGACCCTTGATGCGGTGATCGGCCCGCTGAACGTGGCAGCCGAATATGTGGACCGGATCTCAAAGGGTGATATCCCTCCCGCTATTACTGACAGTTACAACGGAGATTTCAATGAGATCAAAAACAATCTTAACAGCTTGATAACTGCACTGGATACGATAACTGAGGTGGCCGAAAAAGTTGCGTCCGGTGATCTTGAGGTTGAGATCACCCCCCGCTCATCACAGGATCAGCTGATGCTGGCCCTGAAGGGGATGGTGGCACAACTGAAGGAACTGGCCCGCAGCGCCGAGCAGATAGCTGCCGGTGATCTGACGGTGGCGGTCCATCCTTCATCGGAGCGTGATGTGATGGGTAATGCCTTTGTCACTATGGTTACCAACCTGCGTGAAATTGTGGCGAATGTCAGCGCCGGTTCAGATTCCATTGCCACTGCTTCGCAGCAGATCGCCACCGGTAATGCCAATATGGCGCAACGGACTGAAGAGCAGGCCTCGTCACTGGAGGAGACCGCTTCAAGTATGGAAGAGATGACCTCCACCGTGAAGCAGAACGCCGAAAATGCCCAGCAGGCCAATCAACTGGCGATTGATGCCAGTCAGGTGGCGGTCAAGGGGGGCGCTGTGATCAACCGGGTGGTCACCACCATGGATTCCATAACCGACAGTTCAAAGAAGATTGCCGATATCATCGGTGTGATTGACGGTATCGCCTTCCAGACCAACATCCTGGCCTTGAATGCGGCGGTAGAGGCGGCCCGCGCCGGTGAGCAGGGGCGGGGATTTGCCGTGGTGGCCGGTGAGGTGCGCAACCTTGCCCAGCGTAGTGCGGCTGCAGCCAAGGAGATCAAGGCGCTGATCAGTGATTCAGTGGATAAGGTCAATGACGGCAGCAAGCTGGTGGGGGAAGCAGGCCAGACCATGCAGGAGATTGTCACCAGTATCAAACGGGTGACCGATATCATGGCTGAAATTTCAGCTGCCTCCGTTGAACAGAGTAGCGGAATCGAGCAGGTCAATACCGCCATCAGCCAGATGGACGAGATTACCCAGCAGAACTCATCTGTTGTGCAGCAGGCAGCCTCTGCAGCAGCGGCATTGCAGGAACAGGCACAGCTGCTGGTTGAAGCGGTTAATCGCTTCAGGCTGGATGACTCACATGGGGCTCGGATGCAGGAACAGAGGCCCGCTGTTGCCGTTTTGCCGAAGCAGTTTACTCAATCGGTGCAGAAGAGCAGGCAGGCCAATGGCTATCACAAGGTGGCAAAGGCCAACGGTTACCACAAGAAGGCAAACGGCGAAGATAGCCAGGTTTCTGTGGCAAAGGCAGCGGGGCATGATGAGGATTGGGATGAGTTTTAGCGGAGAAGAACGCAGGCAGGCAGGCAGGAGGGTGGGACAATGACCTCTGAAAACAGGATTGCAGCCGAGATAGTGTCAGATAAACATGAGTTCAGGTTTACCCTGGCTGATTTCAGGCAGATTTGCAGGCTGATTTACGAGCGGGCAGGGATCAGACTGTCAGAGAGCAAGACCTCAATGGTCTACAGCCGGCTTTCACGGCGTCTGCGCGTACTTGGCTTGGCAACCTTTGCCGAATACCTGCAACTGCTGGAGCAGGGGGTTGAGACGGAGTGGAATATTTTTGTCGGTTCACTGACCACGCATCTGACCGCCTTTTATCGTGAGCCACATCATTTTCCGATCATGGTTGAGCATGTGGCTGCACGGGCGCGTAACGGCAAGGCACTGCTCTGGAGCTGTGCCACTTCTACCGGTGAGGAACCGTATACCATGGCCATTGCGGTGGCAGAACACTTTGGCTCCTTTAATCCGCCGGTCCGTATTCTGGCGACTGATGTGGATACCGGTGTGTTGAAAATGGCCTCTGAAGGTGTCTATCCCCTGGAGCGGGTGCGTGATCTGCCGGAAAAAACAGTTAAAAAGTACTTTCTGAAAGGGAACGGTGAACATGCCGGATTTGTGCGGGTCAGGCCGGAACTGCAGCAGATGATCAGGTTTCATCAATTGAATCTGCTCAGTCCGGTCTGGCCGATGAAGGAACGGTATGACGCCATCTTCTGCCGCAATGTGATGATCTATTTTGACCGGCCGACCCAGCAGAAGGTGCTGAATAAGTGTCTGCGTCATCTGAAACCTGATGGACTCTTTTTTACCGGCCATTCCGAGAATCTGAACTATGCCGCTGACCTGTTTCAATCCTGCGGCAATACGGTATACCGTCCACGGGTACTATCACCGCCTCAACCGGTTATGGACGGGTACGGTTTCAGGGAGTGTATGGCATGAGAGGCTCTATTCGTCGAAAGGTGCCTGCGGAAATTGCTGACAACAGGTTGCGTCACCTGAATCAGGCCTTGATCAGGCAGATTGAGGAGGAAACCGAAAAACGGCTGCTGCAGGAACGCCTGCTGATTCAGCAGTCCCGGATGGCTGCCATGGGGGAGATGATCGGGGTTATTGCGCATCAGTGGCGGCAACCGTTGAATGCGCTGGCGATCATGATTCAGAATATTCAGGATGCCTATGAGTTTGGTGAGCTTGATCAGGCGTTCATTGAGGATACGGTCCAGCGCTCCATGCAGCAGATCCAGACGATGTCCAGGACTATTGACGATTTTCGTGAGTTCTCTCGATCCGATGCAACCCAGGAGTTTATTGATGTCAGGAAGGCGTGTAACGATGTCTTGCTCCTGTTGTCCGGTCTGTTCTGCGCACATGATGTTGTCGCTACCTGTGCCTGTGAACCGGATGAAAGGCCACCCATTATGGTTCTTGGCTGCTGCAACGCCTTCAAACAGGCAGTTTTCAATCTGCTGAAGAATGCCCATGATGCCATTCTGGAACGGCGTAAACGGGGCGACCTGAACAGCCAGGGCAGGATTGCTCTGGCGATTACGTCATCGCCTGATTCGGTGTTGATTTCTGTGACGGATAATGGTGGCGGCGTCCCGGTAGAGATTATTGACCGGATATTTGATCCCTATTTCAGCACCAGAGATCAGGGGAAAGGCAGCGGTGTGGGGCTGTATATGGCCAAGCTGATACTTGAAAACAGCATGAAAGGACGCCTGTATGTCCAGAATCTGCAAGATGGTGCAATGTTTGTTGTGGAGCTTGCCGTAGCTGCTTAGCAGGGCTGAGGAGTCGTGCCATGAAAGAACGGGCCAGGGATCTGTCACTGCTGTATGTTGAAGATGATGAAAACATCCGAAGCGGTGTTGAATGCTTTTTGAAGAAGCGCTTTGAGCAGGTGTGGCTTGCCAAAAACGGGAGTGATGGACTTGATATCTATCATCACACCGCTCCTGATATCGTGATTACCGATATCAGGATGCCGGAGATGGACGGCATTACCATGGCCAGAAACATCCTTTCAACGGATCAGGATGCACGTATCATCATTACATCAGCCCATAACGACGCCGATTATCTGCTGGAGTCGCTTAATATGGGGGTCAGCCACTATGTGTTAAAGCCGATTGAACATGGCAAACTGAATCAGGCAATCATGTCCTGTGCCAATTCGATCCGTTCCAGAAAGCGTATTGATGAGCATCATAACCGGGTTGCCGACGCCTATCGCACGATCAATTCACTGATTGATTCAGGAGAAAAATCAACTGAGCCCGGTGATGTCATGTTTGGGGGAACCAACAGCCTGGATACGATGGTGAATGCCCTGCTGAACAATGAATACCATGAAGAGTTACCCGGTCCTTCAATTGTAATACTGACGGTCATCAAGCCGGTAACACGTCAGACTGAATGGTACTGGTATGAATCCTCTCCTGTCGGCTCTTTTGGCAAGTATCACTACCTTGATCCGCCTGACCTGGACCTGCAAGACAATACTAATGAGAATGCACTGTACTTTGTGAATATTGATGATCCATTGCCGGATGATCCACAGCTGCATGCATTTGTTGAACATTTTGTGCGGCGCGGTGAACGGTATAAAAATCTTGTCTGGTATCACCACAACGGCTTTGTGATCTGTGCCCTCAACTATCCCCGTAGAGTCACTGCCCATGATGCAACGGTGGTTAAAAGCCTGGCGGTACAGACACTTTTTATTGAAAATCTTGCCAGCCAGTGGTTTCAGGCCGAAAACGCCTTTGCCTACACCATTAACGCACTTGCCCGGGCTGCTGAAGCAAACGATGAGGACACCGGTAACCATATTGTCAGGGTTGGTGAGTACTGTGCCGTACTTGCCCGTAGTATGGGCTTCAGCTCTGAAAAAGCCCGTTCGCTGGCGCTCAAGAGCCAGCTCCATGATGTGGGCAAGATCTACGTCCCTTCTGCCTTGCTGAGAAAGCCGACCCGCTTTACCCCGGAGGAGATGGAGGTAATTCAAAAACATACGCTTTACGGCGCAAGCATTATCGGACCCCACCCCCGTCTGGAAATGGCCTACAAAATGGCCCTGTACCATCATGAACGCTGGGATGGCAGCGGCTATCCCTACGGGTTGTCGGGAGAGGCAATTCCGATCGAGGCCCGTATTGTTGCGCTGGCTGATACCTACGATGCCTTGAGAAACAAACGCAGCTACAAACCGGCCTTTGACCACAGTACCACCTGCAGGATTATTGAAGTGGGGGATGGTCGTACCATGCCCCAGCATTTTGATCCGGCAGTCTTGAACGCTTTTAATGAGTTAAAACCTGTTTTTGCTGAAATCTATAAACGGTTCCTGAATGTTTGTCCGATGCAGGTGCCCGGTCAGGAAGCCTGTCATGCCCTGTAAAGTGCTGATCGTTGACGACTCTGCTCTGGTCAGGAATCTGCTGACCAGTTTGATCAGCGCTCAGCCGGACATGACGGTGGTTGGTACGGCTGCAGATCCCTTTGTCGCTCGTGAACGTATCAAGGCCCTCAATCCTGATGTTCTGACCCTTGATGTGGAAATGCCACGCATGGATGGTCTGGCTTTTCTTGAAAAGCTGATGCGCCTGCGTCCAATGCCGGTGGTGATGGTCTCGTCCCTGACGGAACGTAGTTCGGAAATTACACTGCGCGCCTTGGAGCTGGGGGCAGTGGATTTTGTCACCAAGCCCAAAATTGACATCAGTAACGGTATTAACGAAAGCGGTCAGGAGATCATTGACAAGATACGCATGGCAAGCGGAGCGCGGGTGAAGAGTCTGACGCGGAAGTCGTCCATGCTGCAGGTGGAAAAGAAACATACTGCAGATGCGGTGCTTCCGGCGATGCACAATCGATTGACGACCACTGAAAAGGTCGTGATTCTTGGGGCTTCAACCGGCGGGACCGAAGCGATTCGGGAGGTGTTGACCGCCATGCCTGCCGACGCCCCCGGTATACTGATAACCCAACATATGCCTGCTGCCTTTACCAGCGCTTTTGCACGCCGGTTGGACAGCCTGTGCCGTATTGCCGTTAAGGAAGCCCAGGATGGCGAGCGGGTTTTGCCGGGCCATGCCTATATTGCACCGGGTGACCGTCATCTATTGCTGGACCGTTCCGGTGCCAATTACATCACCAGGTTGGCCGACGGCCCACCGGTATGCCGTCACCGCCCATCGGTGGATGTGCTGTTTCGATCGGCCGCAAACTGTGCCGGCAAAAACGCCATCGGGGTGATTCTTACCGGCATGGGGGATGACGGTGCAAACGGGATGCTGGAGATGAAGCAGGCCGGGGCTCATACTCTGGCACAGGATGAGGACAGCTGTGTTGTGTTCGGGATGCCCAAGGAGGCGATTGCCCGTGGTGGCGTGGATGAAATCGTTCCCTTGTCAGAGGTGACCAACAGGATCTTGGCGGTTTATACACAAGGGGGCAGGGTTATCAGGGTTTGAGAAAGGGGGAGCAAGCATGGCAAAGACAATTATGACGGTTGATGATTCGGCAAGTATCAGACAGATGGTGGTTTTTACCCTTAAACAGGGCGGATACGAGGTGATTGAGGCCAAGGACGGTCAAGAGGCGCTGGCGAAGTTGAATGGATCAAAACCGGACATGATTATCACTGACCTGAATATGCCGAACCTGGATGGTATCGGACTGATTCGGGCGGTTCGTAGCGATGCAACGCGGCGTTTGTTGCCGATTGTTATGCTTACGACAGAGTCACAGGATACGCGAAAACAGGAAGGAAAAGCAGCCGGGGCCACCGGATGGATTGTCAAACCGTTCAATCCGGATCAGTTGCTGTCAGTTGTCAGGAGAGTGCTTGGATAGCGGGATGCTTTTTTGTCAAGCGCACAGGAAACAAAAAGCCCCGTTAAACGGGGCTTTTTGTGGTATTACGGCAGGCAGGTTACTTCTTTTTGGCTGCCTTGATCTTCAGATCTTTCAGGTCTTTGCCAGGAGAGAACTTGGCTGAAGTCTTGGCTGCAATCTTGATTTCTTTACCGGTCTGGGGGTTACGGCCGGTACGGGCCTTGCGGGAGATGGTGCTGAAGGTGCCGAAACCTACCAGTGTTACCTTGTCGCCAGCCTTCAATGCTGCTTCAGTCGCTGCCATAAACGCTGCCAGAGCCTTTTCAGCCTGTGCCTTGGTAATGCCTGCATCGGTTGCCATCTTTGCTACGAGATCTGCCTTCTTCATCTGGGTACCCCCTTGGATTGGTTACGGAACAGGACGTCTCCTGCACCGCTTACTGCCTGTTTGAAGAATGATAGCACCAGTTTTCCTGTCTGCAAGCGGTCACCCCACATTTTTTTACAAACAACCTTAAAAAAAATCGGATCTGTTACAGGAGTCCTGTTTGGCCAAGAAGTTGTTGACACTGTTTCAGGCTGGCAGTAAGTATGAAAGGCAACGGCGGCCACGGGCCGCCTCTTTTTTCAGATATTTTTGCAGGAGGTGGCAGATGCAGATTGAAGTACTTCCCCTGGCCCCTGAGAAGATGAAACAGAAGGTGGCTGATGAAACACAACTTGGCTTTGGCAAGCTGTTTACCGACCGGATGTTGCTGGTCGAATGGACTACAGACAAGGGCTGGCACAATGCCCGGATCAAGCCCTATGAACCGTTTGTCCTGGATCCGGCTACAACGGTGCTGCACTATGCCCAGGAAATCTTTGAAGGGCTGAAGGCCTATAAATGGGATGATGGTCGGATAGCCCTGTTCCGCCCGGAGATGAATGCCCGGCGGTTCAATCAGTCCGCCAGCCGGATGTGCATGCCGGAAGTGCCGGAAGAGCTGTTTCTGGACGGCATTGACAAGCTGGTTGAGCTGGAAAAGGACTGGATTCCCTCTGCCCCCGGCACCGCGCTGTATATCCGCCCGGCCATGATTGCGGTTGACCCCTATCTTGGCGTCAAGCCGGGTGATCACTACTATTTCTTTGTGATCCTTTCTCCGGTGGGGGCCTACTATGCTGCCGGGTTTAACCCGGTCAATATCCTGGTGGAAGACAAATATGTGCGTGCTGTGGCAGGCGGTACCGGTGATGCCAAGACCGGAGGAAACTATGCTTCATCCCTCAAGGCAGGTCTGGAGGCCAAGCAGAAGGGCTATGATCAGGTGCTCTGGCTGGATGGCCAGTTCCTTCTTGAACTCATCAAGCACCTTTTCCGCTCCTCTCAC
>DAIQQT010000331.1:0-3720 GCA_036786685.1 Trichlorobacter sp. | reverse complement strand
ACCAACCGCTGTTCAAACCACTGTACCTTCTGCCCCAAGTTTGATGAGTTTACCGTTAAAGTGCACAACCTGCTACTGGACCACGAGCCGGGCTTCGAAGAGGTGATGGCAGCTATTGGCCAGCCAAAGGATATTGATGAGGTGGTGTTCTGCGGCTTTGGGGAATCACTGCTGCGGCTGGATCTGGTCAAACAGGTAGCACAGGCCTTGAAACAGCGTGGCTACCCGATCAGGATCAACAGCGATGGTCAGGCCAATCTGGCCCACGGACGGAACATCCTGCCGGAACTGGCCGGACTGGTTGACAGCATCTCCATCAGCCTGAATGCAGCTGATGCCGCAACCTATGACAGGCTCTGCAACACACCGTTCGGTGAGTCCGGCTGGCAAGGGGTCTACGATTTCCTGCGGGAAGCGCCCCACTATATCCCGGATGTAACCGCTACGGCAGTCACCATTCCCGGCATTGATATTGAGGCCTGCCGCAGAGTAGCTGAAGGGCTGGGGGTGAAGTTCAGGGTGCGGGAGTATGCTGAGGTGGGCTAGCGTTACTCCCTGTCTGCCTGGTGTTCCTCATAGATCCGCTTCAGATAGGTGTGTGAAACGGTTTTCTTAAACTGTTGCTTAAAGTAATCCGCCAACTGTCGCCAGGACAGTTTTTCAACTTCACGCAGTCGGACCAGCTCATCCAGATAATTCTTCTCCAAGGCTGCCCGCAGCCGTTTTTTATACGGCTTATGCTCCCTGACAGGCGGCGTTATATCTGGCGCCTGTTCTATCCAGATCTGCTTCAGCACGGCAAGAAAGGCAGCATAACCGACCTCCCCGCCCCGGCTGGGGGCCACCCTGCCCAGGGCAAGCCATTCCTTGAACAGCTCACGCTGTCGGCGATGCACCTCTACCCGCAGTTCTTCATCAAGCCGGGCATACAGTTCACCAAGTGCTGCACGCTGCTCAGCGTTCAGACCGGTTAGCAGTTCTATACTGCGCTCATCGTACATGGTATCAGTAGGTCATGCTGGCGGCATTCAGCAGGCCGATGGCAACCGAGAAGAAGGCCAGCAGTGTGGCAGAAGCAACCTGATTATCTTCAATCTGCTTGACCAGATCCTTGAAAATGACCCGAACAGCAGAGAAGACCAGGATCTGCACCACCATGGCCACCAGGGCCCAGGTCAGCATATCCAGAAAACCGACACTGTGGGTGATGGCGCTGTGCAGCGGCAGCACAAAGCCGATAAAGGCACCGCCAAAACTAATGGCAGGGGCGGTTTTACCTTCCCGCACCAGTTTCAGCTCATCATAGGGGGTAACCTTGCAGTAGATGGCGCAGAAAACCAGCAGAAAGCCCAGCGCTGCCACAAAATACTTGGCAAAATCAATCAATCCTTGAAAAGAGTCCAGTTGCAGTCCGTTCATGAGTAGCCTCCGTTAAGTCTGATACTGAATAAAATCAGGTAAAGTAATGGGGTAAAAACCGGCTGGCATTGGTGGTGACCAGTTGTCGATCTTCACGGATGCCGATACCTGCTGATTCGCCTGCCACAATCCAGGAACCGATCACCGGATAGTTACCGTCAAAGCAGGGAATGGCTGCCAGCTGCTGATAGACCAGTGCCTTGCCGCCATAGCTGCCTTCAACCTCATGCACCTGACCGTTGCGATGCACGGTTACATTCTCCCCTTCACGGGAGAGCAGCGGCTTGGTGACATAGTTGTCTCTGAACGGACCGGCTTCAAAACCGGCCCGCAGCAGATTGTCGTGCCCTTCAAACAGCTCCCACATGATTGCCAGCAGCCCCTTGTTGGACAGCAGCATCTTCCAGGCCGGTTCAATCAACCGCATCCGGGCTGTTGCCAGTTTACGGCCAAAATACTCATTCACCAGCCATTCCCAGGGATACAGCTTGAACATGAGGTCAATCGGGCGGTCATCCAGATCAACATAGCGACCTTCCACCTCTTCAAAACCGATATCGTTCATAAACAGCTGTGATGTGGTCAGCCCGGCCTGAATGGCGGTATCCCGCAGATATTCAAGGTTGCCAAAATCCTCCGCTGCATCAGCCACGCAGGCAAAGTGAACAGTTGAGGAGATCTCCATCCCCTTCCATGCCTCAATCAGACGTTCATGGATTGAGTTAAACTGATCAGCATCAGGATAGAGATCCTTGAGCCAGAACCACTGAATCACGCTGGCTTCCAGCAGCGATGTGGGGGTATCAGCATTGTATTCCAGCAGCTTCGGTGGCGATTGGCCGTCATAGGCAAAGTCAAAACGGCCATACAGGGAAGGTTCATCCTTGTCCCAGGAATCAACAATCAGCGGTACCGCGTGGGCCGGAATCTGCAGCTTGTCAAACAGGTCTTTGTCTATTACATGCTGGGCTGCCTCAATGCAGCGTTCCTGCAACTCATTGGTGGCGTTTTCCAGCAGATCAATTTCAGCACGGTCAAAGCGATAACAGGCCGTCTCATCCCAATACGGCTCATCATCAATGGTATGATAGGCCATCCCCTGGGATTCAACACTCTGTTGCCAGTTTATGCGAGGCGGACGGACAATCCGTTGCATCTACCTAGCCCCCGAAGGAAGAATGGAAGGAGGAGAGACTGCCAAAACCACCCCGCGAGACCGATACTGTCCGTATGGAACGGCTGCCCTGACCGGCATAGGTACGCCCGGAGGTAAAACGGGGGCCATAAAAATAACCATGACTGTAGTTACGATCTCCCTGCTTCATCTCTTCGCAGTTTTTAGGATCATTACCCCAATCATCCAGACAGTCCTGTTTGTTTTTATAGACATGCCGATCATCCTTCTTACCGCAGCCACCAAGGGCCAGCATGCCGCCAATCAGAACCAGGGATATCTGCAGGGTGCTTCGTCTGCGCATAGGTCGCTCCAACAGATGAAATTGCCAACCGGTTTGCATTCAGCTGACTATCGGGTATAGATATACCAGTAAACAGTATTCCTGCAAGGGGTTGGAGCATTTTTATGGAAAAAGCACTCTGTTTTGCCACCATTGAACATACTGCTGTCCAGTGCAACCTCTGCCGACACCACTGCACCATTGCTGAAGGTGGTCGCGGCATCTGCCGGGTTCGTGAAAACCGGGATGGACAACTCTACTCACTGGTTTCCGGCCTGCTTGTGGCAGAACATATCGACCCTATTGAGAAAAAACCGCTTTATCACGTCCTGCCCGGTTCACGCAGCTACTCCATAGCATCTGTGGGCTGTAACTTCCGCTGCCAGCATTGCCAGAATGCCGATATTGCCCAATACAATGATCAGGGCACCGGCAGGATGCCGGGCCGCCCTGTTCCATCAGCTGAGCTGGTACAACGTGCCGTTGCTGAAGGCTGTCGTTCCATTGCCTACACCTATACCGAACCAACGGTCTGGTTTGAGTACGCCCTGGCAACCGCACGTCTGGCAGCAGAAGCCGGTCTCTACAACGTATTTGTCACCAATGGCTATATCAGCACAGAGGCCCTGGGGATGATCGCACCGGTGCTGCACGCTGCCAATATCGACCTGAAGGGGTTCAGCAACGATTTTTACCGACGTGTCTGCGGAGCGCAGCTGAACGGGGTGTTGGACTGCATCAGAGAGTACCGCAGGCGCGGTATCTGGATTGAGATTACCACACTGGTGATACCGGGAGAAAATGATGATGCAGAACAGTTAAACGGCATTGCACGTTTTATTGC
>DAIQQT010000330.1:0-3730 GCA_036786685.1 Trichlorobacter sp. | reverse complement strand
TATCATCAGGCCAGCCAGAAAATCTTTGCAGGCAACACTGCGGTTGTTCCCGTGATGAAACAATCAGCAGAGCGTATTGAGAAAATCATTGCCGAGATCCGGGATGAGCAACAGGAAAGCCTGGTGTACAAGCTTAAAACAACTGATGAACAGGAAACCAGGACTGTCAGGCGTTCGATTTTTCTCGCATCATTCGGTGTGGTACTTTCATCGCTGATTGCTGTTGTGCTGATCTACTCCTTTGCACGATCAATCGGCAAGCTGCAGAAGGCAACCCATCGCATTGCCGAAGGGGAGTTTGACTATGATCCGGAGATCCCGCCGGGGGATGAGATCGGTACGCTGGCCAAGGATTTCAGCCGTATGGCACTTCGATTGAAGGAACTGGAACAGATCAGCCTGGATGCCAGCCCGCTGACCCGCTTGCCGGGCAATATTGCCATTGAACGGGCCATACATCAGCGCCTGGCCGGCACAATACCTTTTGCCGTATGCTATCTGGATCTGGATAATTTCAAGTCATACAATGACCGCTATGGCTATATCAAGGCAAGTGAGCTGATCAGAGAAGCAGGCAGGGTAGTCTATGATGTCGTGCAGGGGCTGCAGGAACCCCAGGCCTTTGTCGGACATATCGGAGGTGATGACTTTGTGGTCATCATCTCTGCAGGCAAGGCAGAAGAGGCGTGCCAGGCCATCATTCATGCCATTGATGCACTGGTACCCGGTTTTTATTCCGTTGAAGACCAGCTCAAGGGGGCCATTGAAGGGATTGATCGTTACGGAGTGCATCGGATTTTTCCATTAATTTCCATTTCTATTTCTGCGCTGCTCTGTACTCCTGGCAGTTGCGGTAGCGCTGCCGAGATTGCTACAGCTGCTGCTCAGCTGAAGGACCAGGTCAAGAAGGAGTCTGGGAGTAATTATTGTATTGTCAGAAGGGGAGCAGGTAATGGGACTGTCCTGGAGTAGGTGTCTGGCGGTATTCTGTGTATTACAGCTCTGTTGCGGCTGTATGCTGTTGAATCGGCAGCATGGTGGCGATGAGCTCTCAGTGCCGTCCATTGAACGAAAATTTGCCGGCGCACTGCAGCTTTTGCGCCAGGGTAATGAACAGGGGGCACGAGAACTGCTGGAACAGGTGATTGCTTCCCCGGGACTGGCAGGGGTGACGGATGATGCCCTTTTCAGGCTTGCGTTGCTGCGGTTGCGTGACGGGGGTGAAAAGGGTGGGCAGGAGGGCTACAGCCTGTTGGTCCGATTGGCAAAAGAATATCCTGACAGCATCTGGACCCATCAGTCTGCAGCACTATTGAGCTATCTTGCATCAGCTCAGAAGCTGTTTGAAAAACAGCGCGAGACCAGGCCACTACGGGAGCTCAATCTTCACCTCAGCAGGGAAAACAGAGAACTCAGGCTGAATTTGGAAAAGCTGAAAAATCTTGACCTGGAGCTGGAACAAAAGCGCAGGCGTTAGGCTGTTTTTGAGAGGAACACACTATATATGTCAGAAAAAAAGGGGATTCTGAAGGCTGCCGGGGTATTGGGCAGTGCTACCATACTGTCCCGCGTGATGGGAATGGTGAGGGATATCGTGGTGGCGCGTCTTTTTGGTGCCGGTATGGCCACCGATGCTTTTTTTGCAGCCTTTCAGATTCCCAATATGTTGCGCCGTTTTTTTGCAGAAGGTGCCTTGACTGCCGCCTTTGTGCCGACTTTTTCCGAAACCCTGGTGCAGGAGGGAGAAGAGAAGGCCCGCGAGTTGGCTAATCTCTGTTTTACCCTGTTGACCATGCTGGTCGCCTTGATCACCCTGCTGGGAATTCTGTTTTCTCCTCTGATCATCAAACTCATGTTTCCTGGCTTTGCTGCAGTGCCGGGCAAATTTGAGCTGACCGTGCTGCTGAACCGGGTCATGTTCCCGTATCTGTTCTTTATTTCACTGGTGGCGCTCTGTATGGGAGTCCTTAATACCGTACGCCACTTCTTTACCCCTGCCATTTCCACGGTATTCCTGAATATTGCAATGATTCTGGCTGCCTTGCTGCTGCGCCCTTTTTTTCACTATCCCATCACTGCCCTGGCCGTAGGGGTATTGCTGGGAGGACTGCTCCAGCTACTGTTGCAACTGCCGGTGCTCTGGAGCAAAGGTTTTCCAATCCATCCCCGTTTCGGGTTTAACGATCCTAAAGTCAAGAAGATAGCCCTGCTGATGTTGCCTGCTACTTTAGGAGTCGGGGTCTATTATCTTAATATTACAGTAGGAAATATTCTGGCATCACTGCTGCCTCAAGGTTCTGTCTCCTATCTGTACTATGCTCAGCGTCTGTTTGAATTTCCCCAGGGGGTCTTTACGGTGTCAGTTGCTCAGGCGGTGCTGCCTGCCATGAGCCGCCAGGCAGCCGAAGGTGATCTTGAGGCGATGAAGGATTCACTGAACTACGGCGTGCGGCTGACCCTGTTTGTGACCATTCCGGCTCTGGTTGGTCTTGCGGTTTGTTCAGAAGCGTTGATGACCCTGCTGTTCATGGGGGGGCAGTTTGATTACACCATGGCGCAGCAATCTGCACGTGCCTTGATCTACTATTCGTCTGGGCTTTCCTGTGTGGCTCTGGTGAGGGTGCTTGCTCCGGCATTTTACGCCCTTAAAGATACTAAAACACCAGTAATTACGGCTTTTATATCTTTTGTGCTGAATCTTGGCTTCAGCCTCTGGCTGATGGTACCGCTTAAGCATGGTGGATTGGCTCTTGCCTCGTCTTTGGCTGCGTTGGGTAATATGCTGCTCCTGTTCTGGCTATTGCGTCGCAAGACGGGCCTGCTGGGAGGTAGAAGAATGCTGCGTACTGCCCTGTCAGCAGTTACAGCATCTTTGCCAATGGGGCTGGTTGCCTGGTGGATGACGGGCCTGATAAACTGGTCGCTGCCGGGCCAGAAACTGCTCAAGACCGCTGGATTAAGTGGTGTGGTGTTGTCTGCACTGCTGATATACGGACTGTTCAGTTACCTGTTTCGCTCAGAAGAGGCTATTGAATTTATGGGGTTGGTGAAAAAGAAGCTGAGGAGGTAGCCTGTCATGTCTGTCCGTCATGTAATTCGCTATATTACGAATCTTGGAACCGGTGCAGTTGCTGTTACCAGCCAGGGAGTCTGTCGGGTCTGGTTGCCTGGCGATGATCTGTCTGACATTGACAGGAGCGCCTCCGGCGAGTCTGAATTAGCCAGAAAGGCGGCTAAACAGTTGGAGCAGTACTTTCAGGGCTGCTTGCAACAGTTTGATCTCTCGGTTGATATTTCTTCTCTTACCCTGTTTCAACAGCAAGTCCTGCGGCTGACCATGGAGATTCCCTACGGTACTGTGCTCACCTATGGTCAGCTTGCAAAAAGGGTCGGATCACCAAAAGCTGCTCGCGCAGTTGGTGGTGCCTTGGCTGCCAATCCAATACCTGTCATTATTCCCTGCCATCGGGTGCTGGCATCAACTGGAGCCTTGACCGGGTTCAGTGGAGCAGGCGGTGTTTTGATGAAAGAAAACTTATTAACTATGGAAGGTGCTGATTTCAGGGCATTCAAAAAAGACTGATTTTTGACAGTTATGAACAGCATTTTTTTAGAAAAAAATGATTTATTTCTCTTGACACGAAAAAACGTCGAAATATCGACAAGCTGACTCGCAAAACAAGTTAACTTGCTGAAAATACATTATAAATATAATGATTAAAAAATAGGC
>DAIQQT010000329.1:0-3733 GCA_036786685.1 Trichlorobacter sp. | reverse complement strand
TGCCCTGCCAGCGAGTCCGGGGCAGCAGCAAGCGGGGCGTGCAATGCCTCAACCAGTGTCATTCCGATACCGGGCAGCACAGGGCCTTTAGCAAGTACCCGCTCAACCCCGGTAACCACCTGGCGGTACGGAGCAGCGTCTGCCAACTGGCGATCATCCAGCAACATACGGAAGGGATCAACTGCCCGGTTATGGGCAGCCAGATTAAGCAGTAACAGCTCACGCAGCAGGAGATACGCACGCTGTTCCTCTTCCAGTGTCGCCAGCTCGCAACTCGACGGAAACAGTTCCTCAAAGGCAGCAAAGGTCTGTCCAACCTGCCTCCCGGCAGGGTCCAGTCCGGCCTGTTGCAGCGCTTTTGCCAGCAGTCTCCGCTGATCACCCTTACCCACCTCATCCACCAGATGCCGGTAAATCCGTAAAAGTGACGCATACAGATTCAGTTGCGCAGCGGTGGTGACGGCAGATACACCGTCTGCCCCGGCCATTTTTGAAGCCAGGCGACGGTAGAACAGAATGGGAGGATAGCTGCCACCAGAGCGGGACAGCAACGTTTCAGCACCAAACCGTTCCAGCGCCTGGGCAGTCAGTTGAATCGTAAAGGGAAAATATTCCGGCAGTGATAATGAAGGCATGGTCACGGCTCGAGTCTGTATGGTAGGTGCTGCCAGCTGCTAAAAAAGGCGGCCAGAGAGTACTGGCCGCCGACGGTCTGTCAGTGGGCTTTTTTCTTGGCTGGTGTTTTTGCCTTACTGGACTTTGCGCTGCTCTTCTTGATTTTTGCCTTATTTTTACTCTTACTCTTTGACCCTTTTTTCGACTTGCCTGCCTTGCGGGGCGTTGGATTGAATTCATCGCGGATATTATTCAGCAGCACCGAGGTCTCTTCCATGTTCGGATCTGCCTTTTTGGCTGCTTCAAGTGCTTCACGGGCCTCGGAAAGACGACCGGTTTTCATATAGACCCGCCCAAGGGCATGCAGGGCACGGGCGTGATCCGCCTTCAGCTCTGCCGCTTTTTTGTAGCTGGCAATGGCATTATCGTATTCTTTTTTAAAGTCATAAATCAGGCCCAGCTTGTAATGATTATTGGGATCATCGGGAGCCAGTTCCACCGCCTCCTGCAGCAGCTCAACCAACTCGTCATACTTCTTGTCTTTAACATAGATGGCAACCAGGGCATTACGGCTCTCACTGTCATCCTCCTGCAGCTCAAGCGCCTTGGTGTAATGCTCAACCGCCTTGTCAGTTGCACCTTTGCTCCGATAGACAGCAGCCAGTTCCCGGTTAGCCTCAAGGTTATCAGGAGCAAGCTTCAGCACCGCCTTGTAGGACTCCTCTGCAAGAGTCAGGTTCTTGTTCTTCACAAATATTCTGGCAAGCTTCAGATGTATATCAGCGCTTTCCGGCTTCAGCTTCAGGAACTCAACGTACTGCTCAACCGCTTCCTGGGTGTTGCCACGTCCCAGGCGGATATCAGCCAGCTTCAGACGCGCCTCTGCAAACGTCGGTTTCTTTTCAATGGCCCGCTTATAGGAAACCACCGCCTCATCCAGCTGATTACGTTTTTCATACAGCTGTCCCAGATTGTAATATACTTCAGCGTTTGAAGAGCCGAGATGAACCGCCTCGCGATAGGCAATGATCGCATCAGCTTCACGACCTGCACGGAAATACAGATTACCCAGTTTTTCATGGGGCTCAATTGCATCAGGCTGTTGCTGAAGAACCGCGCGGTAGGCATCGGCAGCCTTGTCCACCTCGCCTTTGGCAGCCAGCTGATCACCCAGGGCAAAACCTGCCGGCTTGGCGGGTTGTTCTTCAACCACAGCCGCTCCCTTTTTGCCCCCCAGCAAACGCTCGTAATCTGCCTGCTTTGCATCACCCTTCTTGTCATAAATATCAGCCAGCATCAGATGCAGGCGACTGCTGCGAGGATTCGCGGTAGATGCCTTTTTCAGCAAATCCAACGCCGCGTCCTGCTGATTCTGCTGCAGATACATACCTGCCAGAGAAAGAGAAGCCTGTTCGTTGGCAGGGTCCAGCAGCAATGCACGTCGAAACTCATCAACAGCCCGGTCGGTCTGTCCCTGGGCAGCATACACTTCAGCCTGTCCGGCCAACACACCGGCATCAGATGGCAGTTTGCTTCCAGCCTCGCCATAATGGTACAGGGCAAGGGCATAAAACTTCTTGTCGGCCATGATCTTGGCCAGCGCCTTGTGGTAGGCCGGAAACGACTGACCAGCCAATCCTTTGGTCAGAGCAACGGCAGCATCATCCTGCAATCCTTTCTGCAGGTAGAGAACCCCCAGATTACCTGAGGCAGCGGCAAACCCCGGTTCCTTTTGCAGTCCACGCCGATAGGCAGCAATGGCACCATCGATGTTTCCGACCCGCTCAGCCTGCACCCCCTGCACAAACTGGGCTGCAGCGCCATCAGGACAGCTAGCAAGTATCTGGGCTTCTTCTTTGGCTCTGGCGGCATCATCACTAATACCGGGCAACCTGTTTGCCTGTTCAAGCGCATCTTTGCACTTATCCCCTCCAAAGTTCCAACTGAAACCGGTCAGCAGGAAAAAGGCGCCGACCAGGAGCGTCAAAACGACACTTGATTTCTTATACATAGTTAATTTTCCTTTTGTTTGGCGACAAGTTTGGCGGGGAGTATACAGACAAAACCGCCAAACTTCAAATAATTCTGCCGAACTGCTTGATTCTTTACAGTTTTATGGAATAGTATGACAGAACTTCAGCAGTTGTTTGTACACAAAAGGACAGGGGAAACAGCATGAGTAAAGACCTGGAACAGATCATCATGACAGCTGGCGACCTGCCTACCATCCCGGTGGTTGCCACTAAAGTGATGCAACTGATGGAGGATGAAAACTCCACTGCTGATGACCTGGCCAGGGTAGTAGCCTCAGACCCGGCAGTTGCTGCCAGGGTGCTGAAAATCTCCAACTCCTCCTTCTACGGTGCCCAGCGCCAGATACAGACCCTGCCCCACGCCATCATGATGCTTGGCTTTGTCACCCTGAAAAGCGTGGTGGTAACCGCCTCGGTCAAACAGGTTTACCACCCTTACGGCCTGACTGAAAAACTGCTCTGGGAACACTCCTTCGGAGCCGGCCTGGCGGCCCGTCTGATAGCGCAGGAACTGCGCCAGATCAACCCTGATGAGGCCTTTCTGGGGGGACTGTTTCACGATATCGGCAAGCAGATCATGAACTTTCTGGACAAGGACAAATTCCAGGAAGTCATGCAGATGTGCTTTAATGATGGTATTCCCTTTGCCCAGGCAGAACAGCTGCTGTTCCACTACACCCACGAGGACGCCGGGGCACTGGTTATCAAAAAATGGAACTTCCCCGAACACTTGATCAAGGCTGTCCAGGCCCACCATAGCCTGGATCTGGGCGAAGATGCAGACCCTTATCTTTCCAATCTTGCCAATGTGGTCAGCCTCTCAAACCTGTTCTGCCACCGCTACGGAGTTGGTACCCTGGCCGCAGTGGAAGAGCTGGATGTTGCGGCAAGCCGGCCGGCAACACAGCTAGGGTTAGGGGAAGAGCGGACTACTGCCCTGCTTGAGCGGTTTATTGAGGCCTACACCAAAGATCAGTCATTCTTCAGCTAGCAGGCCGCTATTCATCATCTTCAAGATGCTCCAGGATCGACTTGCGCCAGGTACCGTCAGATCGCTTGCGCGCCTCCTCAGAGATATCCACACT
>DAIQQT010000328.1:0-3744 GCA_036786685.1 Trichlorobacter sp. | reverse complement strand
GGGAAAGCCGATATTCCCGGACCAGGGATCGTCGGGATGATGGGCTCGCTCGATAAAGAGCAGCTCCTGGATATCCCCGGTCTGCCGCAGGATCAGTGCAACAGCAGCCGGCTTACGGTCATCTGTAAGCGATGCGTCGGCAGCCGTACTACAGCCAAGCCTCCAGGCTATCTGTTCATACCATACCGTTTCGGACATGAGCGCACTGTACACCGCTTCCCGTCACCTGCGCAAGAATCCGTGGCACTCCCTTGATATTCCAGATAAACGCGGTATACTGCTGCATCTGTCAACTCCACTGAAAGTGAGCGGCTATGACCATCCGCACACAGCTCATTATCCTGGTGCTGGTACCCCTGCTGTGCGGTCTGGCCGCAGTCGGGGGGGGAGCGTATCTCCAGCGCATCACCCAGCTCACTGCCGACGCCACCACCCAGACCGCCCCCCTCGTATCAGAACTCAACGATTTCATACAGTTTCTGCAGGAGCCCGCACCCGGTTCCGGGAAGCCGGCCAAGTACCATCTTCAGGCAGCCCGCAACCGGATCAGCAGCCTTACCGTTAATCTGAAGCCCTACTTCTCCACTGCTGAGGAGCAGAAACTGATTAAACAGCTGCATGACGGACCGCAAAGGCTTACAAAACAGCTTGATCAGACAACCCGGGGCAGCAGCACCCTGTCCAGCCGGGGCACCGCACTACTGGCACAGGAAATCAAGGGGCTTTTCCCGATTATTGACCAATTGCACAGCTACTATAGCCGCACCCTGCAGAACCGCACCCAGCAGATAACTACCCTGAACCGGCTATTGTTGCTCACGGCAACGCTCTGGCCGCTGATCTTCTCGTTAGTACTGTATCGTACCCTGGCCCGACCGATGTCACAGCTGAAAGATGCCGTGGCCGCGCTTACCCGTGGCGAACTTTCCTATCGGCTTACCTGCCAGTCATCAACTGAACTGGGCCGCCTGGCAACCGCCTTTAACAAAATGGCTGAGACACGCCAGCGGGCTGAAAACACGGCAAAGGACACCGAATCGCGCCTGAAAGATATCTTCGACAACCTGCATATGATCACTGTCTGCCTTGAGACAAACGGCACCATCAGCTACTGTAATGGCTACCTGCTGCAGGTCACCGGCTACAGGCGTCACGAACTGATCGGCAAAAACTGGTTTGATCTCTTGATACCGGATCCGGAGCCGGTTAAACAGGTCTTCAACCAGATGATTACCAAAGGCGAGATTGTCCACCACTTTCAGAATGCAATCCTGACCAAATCAGGGGCGTTACGGATGGTGGCCTGGAATAACACCCTGACCCATGACAGCCTTGGCGGCATCTCAGGTGTTACCAGCATCGGCAGCGACATTACCGAACAGCATGCGGCTGAACAGGCCCTGGAACAAAGCCAGCGCACGCTCCGTTCGTTGGTTGATGCCAACCCTGAATCGCTCTACCTGGTTGACCGTACCGGAACCATACTGGTTGCCAATGCCACCTTTGCCCGTCGTATTGGTAAAGAGCTCAGCCAGATCATCGGCAGTCATCTGGGTGAACTTTTCAGCCAGGAAGTGACACAACAGCGTCGCGGTAAGATAGAAGAGGTCTTCGCAACCGGTATGCCATTGGTATTTAGCGATACCCGCGACCTCTGGCAGTTTGAACATCACCTGAACCCGGTCAGCAGGCAGGACGGTGGCGTTGAATCGGTCTCAATCCTTACCATCGATGTGACCGAGCAGAGACGCATTGCCGGAGATCTTCAAAAGGCAAATCAGCTACTACAAAACAACAACGAAAAACTTGAACAGCGGGTTTCGGAACGGACTACAGAACTGGCCCGCCTGAATGAAGAACTGATGCAGGCCCGGGATGCTGCTGAAGGAGCAAGCCGTTCAAAGAGCGAATTTCTGGCCAATATGAGCCACGAAATCCGCACCCCCATGAACGCCATTCTGGGATTGGTGCATCTGGCCCTGCAGACAGACCTGAGCCACCAGCAGCGAGAATACCTGGACACCGTCAGCAATTCAGCCCAGTCGCTGCTGGGGATCATCAATGACATCCTTGATGTATCAAGAATTGAATCAGGCCGTTTCCAGATGGAGAAAACCGGGTTTTCCCTGGAAGGGGTTGTGGCCCGTTCAATTGCCCTGCTGGCGCTTAAAGCCAGGGACAAGGAGGTACTCCTTGCACAGCAGGTAGCAGCTGATGTCCCGGATGCCCTTGTCGGAGACCCGCTACGCCTGGAGCAGGTGCTGGTCAACCTGCTGGGCAATGCGGTGAAATTTACGGACAGCGGCACCATCACACTGCAGATTCAGCGGGGGGCAGTCCAAAGTAACCCTGAGCAGCTGACGCTTGAAATCAGCATCAGTGACACCGGAATCGGCATGGACAAGCAGACCCTTACCCGCCTGTTCAAACCATTCTCCCAGGGGGACACCTCAACCACCCGCACCCACGGCGGAACAGGGCTGGGACTGACCATCTGCAGACATCTGGTGGAAATGATGGGCGGCAGCATCAGTGTCACCAGCACCCCCGGCAAAGGCAGTTGCTTCACCTTCAGCGCTGTTTTCGGCATCAACGCAACCGCTTCACCACGCAGGGGGATCAAAGCCGACCGGAACGCCTTGATTCAGCGCTATCAGTCGCTGCAAGGGCTTCATCTGTTGGTGGCGGAAGACCATCCGATCAACCGCCAGATCGCCCGGGAAATTCTTGAAGCGGTGGGCATTCAGGTTGAAACCGCAGACAACGGCCGTGAGGCTGTCGCATTCATGCAGGACCACGGCGACAGTATTGACCTGATCCTGATGGATATCCAGATGCCGATCATGGACGGCTATGAAGCCACCCGCGAGATCCGCCAACGCTACAGCCGCAACCGCCTGCCGATTGTTGCCATGACCGCCCACGCCTTGAACGAAGAACGTGAGCGCTGCCTTTCCTCAGGCATGAACGAACATCTTGCCAAACCGATTGTCGTTGAAAAGCTGTACGAGCTGCTGGCACGTATGACGGACCGGATGCCTGAAGAAGCTTCAACAAACGAAGCAGCTCCTGATGCAGCTGACCGCTTATCCGACCAGCTGCCGGAACTGCTGCCCGGCATCAACCAGGAGGCCGCGCTGGCACGGGTAAACGGCAACAAGCGGCTGTTGGGACAGTTGATACGGCTGTTTGCCCAGGAACACCAGCAGATACCAGACGAAATCCGTCACTTGATGGCAGACAAGGACCTTGCCTCAGCTGCCCGCCTGGTACATGGCCTGAAAGGGGTTGCCGGGAATCTGGCTGCAGACCGGCTCCATATTGCGGCCGGCAACCTGGAGTCTGCACTGAAAAAGCAGGATGCGAAAGCAGCCAAGGCGTTACTCCCCCTCTTTGAAGCGGCCCTTGCTGAAGTCTGTGCTACAGCAGCATTGCTTACAGAACCCGCAAAGACATCTTCTGGTTCAGGCAGCGGCTCCCCTGCTGAACTGGCCGCACTACTGGGTGAATTACAGCACCTGCTTGAACTTCACTCCCTGGATGTATCCACTCCGCTCCAGCGGCTGCAAAGTCTGCTGCCTGCTGAAGATGATCGCCCCCTGCTGACCGCACTGACTGATGCGACACAACGTCTTGACTACCAGCAGGCATTGATGCTACTGCACACACTGGCTGAAAAAACAGGCACCGGTAAGGAGAGCCCGTGACACCGGAACGTGATGGAAAATTGATGATCCTGCTGGT
>DAIQQT010000327.1:0-3747 GCA_036786685.1 Trichlorobacter sp. | reverse complement strand
TATTCCAGATTATTTAATGTGCTTACAGGCTCCGGTAAATGCCGATGACCTTGCCTACAATGCTCAGTTCGCCGTCTTCCGGGTGGATGATGATTGGTTCCATGGCAGGATTTGCCGGTTGCAGGCGTATGTGGTCCTGCTCACGGTAGAACCATTTAAGCGTCACCTCGCCATCGATCATGGCGACCACGGTGTCTTTATTACTGGCAGTCTGCTGAGGCCTTATCATTGCCAGATCACCATCGAAGATGCCGGCGTTGATCATTGAATCGCCTCTTACCCGCAAAAAGAAGCAGCCATCCCCTTTTACCGCCATAGGATCCACAGAAAAGTGACCCTGAATGTCTTCAATGGCAGGGGTAAGGTGTCCTGCACGCACCACCCCAACGACCGGTAAAGCGACTGAGCGATTAGCCGGTCGTACCAGTGAGATTCCACGGTTAACGCTTTCCCGTTTGATGTAGCCCTTCCGTTCCAGTGCCCCCAGGTGTTTCATGACCGGTAGCGTGCCGGAGACATTCAGATGGCTGGCTATCTCTCGCTGGCTGGGCGGAAAGCCGTTGTCATCCGTGAATGATGTGATGAACTGCAGCACCTGTTTCTGGCGTGCGGTCAGTTTGTGCTGATGTGTGTCTACATAGGTAGTCATACGACTACCATATATGATTTTGAGCAGGTGTCAACAGAAAAAACTGCCTGTTGATGCTTGGTAAGCCATCAAAATTGTTCGGGGGACTTTGATTTTACGGGTAGACATTGGGTAAAGTGATTGCTTCGGTCCGATATTCAGATAAGCCTCTGATGTTCAGCGGTTTTCTCTGTTTCTGGCGGCTGGACAATCCCCGGATGCTATGGTACAGGTGTGGCATGAAACAGGTCGCCATATTTGCAAAAGTACATGATCCCCGTTGTCAGGGAGTGGCCAGTGAGCTGGTTACCTGGCTTGAAGAACGCAGGTGTCAGCCGTTGGTGGACACGCACCTGGCGCGCCATGTCGGTTATGCCAGGGGCTTGACGGAGCAGCAGATCCGCGACCGGGCCGAGCTGGTGGTGGTGCTGGGGGGCGATGGCACCCTGATTTCGGTTGCCCGTCTGTTCAGTAGCCGTCAGGTGCCGATTGTGGGGGTTAACCTGGGCAGCCTGGGGTTTCTGACCGAGATTACCGTTGAGCAGCTGTATCCGGTGCTTGAGCAGTGTCTGGTCGGCAGCCATCGCATTACGGAACGGATGATGCTGGAAGTGACCGTTACCAGAGGCGATCAGGAAATCTCCCACTGTCAGGTGCTGAATGATGCGGTGATCAACAAGGGGGCGCTGGCCCGGATTATTGAGCTTGAAGCCAGGGTTAACGATGATTTTCTGACCAACTTCAAGGCTGATGGCCTGATCATCTCCACCCCCACCGGTTCCACCGGCTATTCGCTTTCTGCAGGTGGCCCAATTGTGCAGCCGCTGATGAAGTGCGTGCTGATCACCCCGATCTGCCCCCATACCCTTACCAATCGGCCGATTGTGCTTTCCTACCAGTCGGTAATCAGGATTACGGTCAAATCATCCTTTGATGAGATGGTCTACCTGACCCTGGATGGTCAGGTGGGGGTTGAGCTGCAGGAAGGTGACTGCATTCAGGTCAGCCGTGCAGAGACAACCACCGCTCTGGTGACCTCGCCTGAGAAAGATTACTTTGCCATTCTGCGTGCCAAACTGAAGTGGGGGGAGCGTTAGTAGCCCCATGCTTACCGAACTGTCCATCCGCAACGTTGCCATTATTGATCAACTGCAGCTTTCCTTTAAAGCAGGCCTGAACATCCTCAGCGGTGAGACCGGCGCTGGTAAGTCGATCATCATTGATGCCCTGACCCTGGTCTGCGGAGGTCGTGCATCAACCGACCTGATCCGTTCCGGCGAAGATGAGGCAACCGTTGAGGCGATATTTGATCTTGGTGGCCTGCCATCGCTGCAGGCACCGTTGCAGGAAGCCGGGATTGATGTTGGCGACGAGTTGCTGGTAAAGCGCTGCCTTTCACGAACCGGCAAAAACCGGGTCTATATCAACGGTTCGCTGGCCACTCTGGCGCAGTTGACCGAGCTTGGGCGGCAACTGGTCACCATCCACGGCCAGCATGAATCCCAGGGACTGCTGCGGCCTGAACACCATCTGGTACTGCTTGATGCCTTTGCCGGAACCTCTGAGCTGCGACAACGGGTGGCTGCTGCCTTTGAGCAGTGGAAACAGATTGCAGAACGTCTGGCCCATTTTGATGAGCAGGAGCGGGATACTGCCAGAAGGATTGATCTGCTGGCCTATCAGGTGGAAGAGATCTGTGCAGCAGAACTGAAGGCCGGTGAAGAGGAAGAGCTTGAGGAACAGCAACGTCTGCTGGCCAATGCAGAACGGCTGGCCTGTACCACCGGCTCTGCCTATGAGGCGCTGTATGGTGGTGATCAGGCGCTGTTGGGTGAACTGAAGCGGGTAATCGCTGCCATGCGTGAGGCTGCAGTTATTGATGCAGCGCTTGCCCCTTTTCATGGCATGCTGGATGAAGGCTATCTGCAGCTGGAAGATGCGGCCCTGCAGTTGCGGGACTATGCTGCTCGGATCGAGGCAGACCCGGAGCAACTGAAACGGGTTGATGATCGCCTGGATCTGCTGATGCGCCTGAAACGCAAATATGCGCCAACCGTGGAAGAGCTCATTGCGCTGGGTGCGACCCTTGCCGCAGAGCTGGAAGAGCTGCAGGGACGGAGCCGGTCCCGGGATGAGCTGCAGCAGGAGCTGGTTGATCAACGCGCAACCCTTGAAAAACTGGGGACAGAACTGAGTGAGAAACGTCGTGCTGCTGCTGGAAAGCTGGAACAGCAGCTTGCCGCAGAGACCCGCCAGCTTGCCATGCCCCATGCTGTGGTGCAAGTGGCGTTTGAGTCGCTTGCTGAACCGCGCAGCAGCGGTTTTGAAAAGGTTGAGTTTCTGTTTTCACCCAACCCCGGTGAACCGCCCCGTTCTCTGGGGAAAGTGGCGTCCGGTGGTGAGCTTTCCCGTCTGATGCTGGCCTTTAAACAGGTGTTGCCGGAAGGTGAAGCGCCAACCATGGTCTTTGATGAAGTGGATACCGGGGTAGGCGGGGCAGTTGCCGGTGTGGTGGGGCGCAAGCTGCGCAACCTGGCAACCGGTCAGCAGGTCTTCTGCGTAACCCATCTGCCTCAGGTGGCGGCCTGGGCCATGCAGCATATACGGGTGGAAAAACTGGTTGGCAATGGCCGGACCAGTACCTTGGTTACCCTGCTTGACGAGCCGGGACGGGTGCAGGAGGTCGCGCGGATGCTGGCCGGGGAGCAGATCAGTGACGCAGCTTTACAACATGCCACCGAAATGATTGAGCAGTCCTCCAGCGCCTAGCCCGTGTGTCCTTATAACATTTTAGCAAGCTGTTAGATCAGCCCGTCTGCAGTTCCTCTGGGGCTGCACAGACCACCCGGTTCCGACCGGAGTTCTTCGCCTCATAGAGTGCAGCATCGGCGCGGGCTATCATGGCCTTTGCCGTCTCATCCCCCTGCATCATACTGATCCCGATACTGGTGGTAACGGTTATCTGTCTGCCGGCAAACATGGTGGGTGTTGCTGCCGTTACTGCCCTGATTTTTTCGGCAGTTGCCAGGGCGGCTGAAGCTGAGGTGTCTGGCAGTAATAACAAAAATTCCTCTCCCCCGTAGCGACAGGGAATATCGTATCCTCTGAAGTGCGCGTTC
>DAIQQT010000326.1:0-3764 GCA_036786685.1 Trichlorobacter sp. | reverse complement strand
GCTGTCCTTAGTACGAGAGGACCGGGATGGACGTACCTCTGGTGTTCCAGTTGTTCCGCCAGGAGCAGTCGCTGGGTAGCTAAGTACGGAAAGGATAACCGCTGAAAGCATCTAAGCGGGAAGCCTCCTTCAAGATTAGGTATCCCTGGGTGTAACAACCCCTGAAGGCCCGTTGTAGACCACAACGTTGATAGGCTGGGTGTGTAATCACAGTAATGTGTTTAGCTTACCAGTACTAATCGGCCGTGAGGCTTGACCATAAAAAAATTACCTGGAAGGGGGGTGCTAACCCACCCCCCGACCAATAAAACAATCAACTCCCCTAAACAACTACTATCCCTCAATTGCAATTGGAAATAATTAGGACGCGCTGCCTATGCTCAGTATAGGTGGCTAATCCAAAAGATTTCTGGTGGCTATGCCGAGGGGGCCACACCCGTTCCCATCCCGAACACGGAAGTTAAGCCCCTCTGGGCCGATGATACTGCACGGGTAGCTGTGTGGGAAAGTAGGTCGCCGCCAGAATTGATTGAAAATGCCCCGTCAGGACTAAAACCTGACGGGGCATTTTGCGTTCTTAAACATGATTCAACTTGGATAAATTAAAGAAAACGGGTATAGTCACACGAATTTATCCGTAGGTTTGTTGGAAAGGATTACTGCCTGTATGAGCAGAAAAATGTTGATAAACGTGCTTCATCCTGAAGAGGCCCGCGTTGCAATTGTGCAGGATGGCCGCTTGATGGAGCTGAATATTGAAATCAGTGGTAAGGAACAGACCAAGGGCAATATCTACAAAGGGGTCGTCGTGCGGGTTGAACCAGGCCTGCAGGCGGCCTTTGTTGATATTGGACAGAAAAAACCCGGTTTTATCCAAATGGGTGACCTCCATCCTGAAAGTTGGCAGTGGCGGGACGATATTCCAGAGGAGGAGCGCAAGCGCCGTCCGCGGATTCAGGATGTTTTACGCAGGGGGCAGGAACTGATTGTGCAGGTGGAAAAAGATGCCCGCGATATGAAAGGAGCTGCATTAACCAGCTATCTTTCGTTACCAGGCCGCTATATGGTGCTGATGCCCGGGGATGATGCCGCCGGTATTTCGCGTAAGATTGAGGATAACGCAACCCGTAAGGAGTTGAAGACACTGGTTGCAGAGCTGCAGGTGCCGACAGGCTATGGTTATATAATCAGGACTGAAGCGGTTGGCCGGTCAGCTGAAGAGTTGAAAAAAGACCTTGATTACTTGATTGGCGTGCATGAGCGCATTCTGTCCCATGCGGCCCAGTCCAAGGGAGCCGGCGAAGTCTATCAGGATGCCGGGGTGATCATTCGCACCATCCGGGATTATTTTTCAGACGATATTGATGAAGTGCTGGTGGATGATAAGGCTGCCTGTCAACAGGCGGTTGATTTTTTCAAAGAGATTATGCCTGGTTGTGAACGGCTAGTGAAGCTGCACAAGGAAAAACGCCCGATCTTTTCCAAGTACCAACTGGAAGAGCAGATCGATCAGCTCTATGAAAAGCGGGTACCTTTACCTTCCGGTGGTTCACTGATTATTGAACCGACCGAGGCGCTGGTGTCTATAGATGTTAACTCTGGAAAGTCGAGTGGCGAAAAAGGTGTCGAGGATACTGCCTTTAAGACCAATCTTGAGGCTGCAGCAGAGGTGGCTCGCCAACTGCGCTTGCGGGATTTGGGCGGTTTAGTGGTGATTGACTTCATTGATATGCGCGAGAACAGGCATAACAAGGAAGTTGAACGTGCTTTGAAAGATGCCTTGAAGT
Source organism: Trichlorobacter sp. (assembly GCA_036786685.1). GTDB lineage: Bacteria > Desulfobacterota > Desulfuromonadia > Geobacterales > Pseudopelobacteraceae > Trichlorobacter. The sequence goes on along the minus strand of DAIQQT010000326.1, from coordinate 1,977 downwards.
CTGATAAGGCGCGGGTCAATCTGGGGAGGATATCTCAGTTCGGCATGATGGAGATGTCCCGCCAAAGGATTGCAAAAAATATTAACGATGCCATCCATCTTGAATGCCCGCACTGTGAAGGACGGGGGCGGGTTAAATCGGTGGAGGCGATGGCCGTATCGTTTCTGCGTAAGGTGCATGCAGCAGCAGCTAAAGGACAGATAGCAGAAGTGCGTGGTGGTCTGCCCCTTGAAGTAGCCTATTTTTTGCTGAATCGTAAAAAACGTGAGCTGGCACAGATAGAGAATGATTATGAAATAGTGGTTACCATCAAGGGCAAGCCATCATTTCTGCTCAATCAGTTGGAGCTTGAAACAGTGCGTAAGGAAAAACAGCGTGAAGAGTTGCCAGAGCTTGATCTGGCACAGCCCTCCGCTGTTATAGAGGCGACAGATACAGAGTCGATAGTTCAGGTAGCAGAGGGTGAGGTGGTGGCTGAGGCTGCTGGCAAGAAACGTCGCAAGCGGAAACGTAAGAAAAAAACTTCAGACCGCTCTGTTGATGCTGTCGCTGCTGAACAAACAGATGTTGTGCCGGAGTCTTCCCTTGTGGTGGATCCGGTGGCTGTAGTCACTGAATCAGCTGTTCCTGAGCAGACTGCTGAACAGCAGGAGCCTGCAGCCAAAAAGCGTCGACGCCCTCGTTCCAGAAAGAAGTCGGCTTTGCCTAAAGGTTCTGAGGCTAATGGGGAGGGCGTGGCGAATACCGGTAATGCTGAGGCTTCTGAGCAAGTGAAGGAAGCCGCTCGTGATGCGGTAGTCGCTCCTGTAAAGGCGCCTCGTCCTAAGCGTATGACTAAAAAAAGTGCAATTGTTGTTGCTGAAATTACTGTTGCTGAAGAAGTGATTGTGGCGCCTACTGAGACTGTTGCTGAGAAGCCTGCTGCAAAAGCTCGCAGGACATCTGCACCGAAGAAAACAGCACCGCAGCCTACTGTTGTTGATGGGGGGGCGGTGCAGGAGGAACAGGCGCTGCCCAAACCCCGTAAACGCTCTGCTTCTCGCTCTAAAAAGAGTGCCTCGGCAGCAGCTGGTGACGGTAAAGAATAGCTTGACGCTGGTAGTACTCTAAGCTACTTTCTTCCGTTACACTCGTTGTACGGAATGAGTCTGAAAGGTGAATTGAGGCAATGGAAGAATTAAGTGAACTGCTGTTGCAACGTCGTAGAAAAGTAAATGATCTCTGGGCTGCCGGTATTAATCCCTACCCCAATGATTTTAAGCCGCAGCATACATCTGCCGATGTTGTCGCTGCCTATGGTTCAGTTGAACAGATTGATGCACCTGACGCCGAGTTTGTGCTGGCTGGTCGTATTATCGCCCGACGTTCTTTTGGCAAGGCTGCCTTTATCCAGCTTCAGGACCGTAAAGGCCGGGTTCAGGTCTATGTGCGTAAGGATGATCTGGGAGAAGAGGTCTTTGCCCAGTTTGAGTCCTTTGACATTGGTGACATTATTGGTGTTACCGGATTCCCGTTTCGTACTAAAACCGGTGAGCTTTCCGTTCATGCACGTTCTATCCGGTTGCTGGTTAAGTCGCTGCTGCCGTTGCCTGAAAAGTTTCACGGCCTGACCGATGTCGAGACTCGGTATCGTCAGCGCTACGTTGACCTGATCGTCAACCCTGAAGTGAGAGAGATGTTCATCAAACGTTCACGGATTGTGAACCTGATCCGCAGTTTTATGACCTCCCGCGATTTTCTGGAAGTTGAAACGCCGATGATGCACCAGATCCCAGGTGGTGCCACGGCCCGTCCTTTTGTGACCCATCATAATGCATTGGATATGGAGCTGTACCTTCGTATTGCACCAGAGTTGTACCTGAAGCGCCTGGTGGTGGGGGGCTTTGAGAGGGTCTTTGAGATTAACCGCAACTTCAGAAACGAAGGAATATCTGTCAGACACAATCCTGAGTTTACGATGATGGAGTTCTATCAGGC
>DAIQQT010000325.1:0-3774 GCA_036786685.1 Trichlorobacter sp. | reverse complement strand
TTTCACCTCCCGCATCTCCGTCACCAGATCCGCTGCCTGCACCACCCGTTCGTCGGCATTACGACCGGTCAGCACCAGTTCAACCTGCTCAGGTTTCATCCTAATCAGCTCCAGCACCTGCTCAACATCAATCAGGCCAAAGCCGACCGCACCGTTGATCTCATCACAGACAAACAGATCATAGGCACCAGAGGAAAGTGCCGCACGCGCCTGCTGCAACGCCTCCTGGGCCAGACGGCGATCCTCACTGATATCCTTGGTGTTAACCCAGCCGGGACGACCGGTCTGAATAATAGTAAAATCCGGCGCAAGCTTTTCTGCAATCAGCTGCTCGCCGTAGGGGCCGCCCCCCTTGATAAACTGGAAAAAGCAGACCCTCAGCCCCCTACCCAAGGCACGCAGCGACAAACCAAGGGCAGCGGTCGTCTTGCCTTTTCCATTACCGGTGTAGATCTGGACGCAACCACGCTCCAAAGCCCTATGCTGGTCTTCTTTCATATTTCGGCCTCCTGTGCCGCAACTACTTTAGCTTGGCATTCAAGCAGGGTCAAGGCCCACTTCCGGTGTTGCCCTATCAGGAATTGGAGGTATACTTGTTGTTAAATCACGTCTACCGGAGGCCCAATGCAGCTTTCAACCGCCATGCGCACCGCCTGTCGCACCGCCAGTACAGTTGCACGCCAAAACGCCTGCTGGCTGCAGGAACAGATGTCCCCCTATTTTTTTCAGGCCATGGCAGATGAACCGGAGGCATTGGGCACCCTTGTCCGGGAGATGTCGCAACTGCAGCACAACCGCCATCTGATTCTTGCTGACCGCGACAAACGGCTGATCATGGCCTGCGTGGATGAGCCGGGCTCTCTCTTTAACAGCCTGCAACGGGTGAACGACAGAGAACTCTCCTATGCCATGTTTTCCCACTCCCTCAGCCCGATGCCTAACATGTCACAGGAGCTGGAGGTACAGCGCTTTGAGTTTGATGCCAAATCCCATACTGCTATCTCTGATCAGACAGCGCCGGTTGTACCGGCAGGTCTGAAACGCAGCATCCTCAACCAACTGACGCTCATCGCCCCAGACATACCGCGCCAGACTGCAGAAAAACTGTTGACCATCCTCTGGCGCAACAATCCGGAACGGGTCAAAATGTCACCACCACAACGGACCGCCTGGCTAGTCTGGCTTTTTGATCGGGGTAATGCCAGCGGCGGGCTGTTTCTGGACCTGCTCAATGTCGAACATGCCGGTATTGCCGAAACAAGGGTCCTGTTTGCCGTAGGCAATCCACCGCAGGATGATTTTCTGCTGCAGCTGGTCGAGGTCTTCAACCGCTTGAACATCGGCATCCGGCGTGCCTATTGCCTGACCATCACCAACGGCATTCATCCCTACTTTCTAGGCACCTTTTTTATCCGGCACCGTGACGGGCAGGCACTGCTGCCTGACACGGCACTGACCAGACAGCTCCAGCAAGAGCTCTGCAACACCCAGATTCTTGACAATCGCTGCCACACCTATCGTGAATGGGTGACTGAAGGTGTCATGCCAGGTGACGACGCGGCCCTGGTCAACGCCTTTGTGGCATTTTGCCACACTAACCTGGCCCATAATCAGCCTGATCGATTCGGACTGGAAGATGTGCAAAGCGCTTTCCATGCCCACCCTGAAATGGCGATGCAGCTACTGCAGCTCTTTAGAATCCGCTTTGACCCACTCCTGCAAAACCGGGACACCGCTTATCAGGCCCGCCTGCAAGAAGTTACACACCTGATCCAGGACTATAATACCGGCCACCGCTGGCTGGATGAGATCAGGCAGACCATCTATCGCTGCTGCCTGCTATTTATCAGCCATACCTTGAAGACCAACTTCTTTGTGATTGAAAAACAGGCCCTGGCCTTCCGGCTTGCCCCGTCCTACCTACGCCAGCTCGGAACTGAATTTACCTCAGACCTGCCAGAAGCCCTTCCGTTCAGGGTCACCTTTTTCTTCAGCCGTTTTGGGCACGGCTACCATATCGGCTTCTCAGACATCGCCCGGGGCGGCTGGCGTACCGTTATCGCCCGTAACCAGGATGACGCCATCACGGCAGCCAACGCACTCTTCCGTGAGGTATATGTCCTGGCCCACACCCAGCACCTGAAAAACAAGGACATCTATGAAGGTGGCTCTAAAATGGTGCTGGTTATGGATGCCTCAGGACTTGAACAAAACGGCCAAGGCCACGAAAACAGTCGCCTCTACAAACTGCAATACGGCATCACCAACGCCTTTCTTGACATCTTCACCACCGATCATGGCACGGCCCGTGACCAGCGGGTGGTGGACTACTATAGCGATGATGAACCGATCGAAATCGGGCCGGATGAGAACATGCATGACGGCATGATTGAGGCGATTGCATCACTTTCACGCAAGCGCGGCTATCTGCTGGGAGTCGGCATTATCTCCAGTAAACGGTTTGGCATTAACCACAAGGAGTACGGTGTTACCTCCACCGGCGTGATGACCTTTGCCGAGGTGGTAATGGCGGAACAGGGGATCAATATCCGGCAGGATCCATTCCGCATCAAGCTGACCGGTGGGCCAGGGGGCGACGTGGCTGGCAACTGCCTGCGTATTCTGCTTGACAACTGCCCTAATGCTCAGATTGTGCTGGTATTGGATGGCACTGCCGCAGCCTTTGATCCTAACGGACTTGACCAAAATGAACTTAAACGGATCACCCTTCAGCAGGACCTGGATGGCTTTGATCCAGCCCGACTCACTCCAGGGGGAATGATGATCTTTAGAACCGGCAAACGGATGGAAGGTTTGCGGGAGCTGCACCGCAGAATAGAACGGCTGGCAGATGGCACACTGCAGGAAAGCTGGATTGCACTGGATGATTTTTACCGTGAATACGCCAGCCTGATCTTTACGGTAGAGGCGGATCTTTTCATTCCTGCCGGCGGAAGGCCTGAAACCATTGACGTACAAAACTGGCAGGAGTTCCTGAGACCTGACGGCAGCCCCAGTGCCAAGGTAATTATTGAAGGAGCCAACTCATTCATCACCCCCCAGGCCCGACAGCAGCTACAAAAAGCGGGGGTTATCCTGATGCGGGACGCTTCAGCCAACAAATGCGGGGTTATCTCATCTTCCTACGAGATCATCGCCAACCTGCTGCTCACTGAAAAAGAGTTTCTGGCCAACAAAGAACGCTATGTCCACGATGTGCTGGAAATACTGAAAAAGCGTGCCTCCGACGAGGCACGTCTGATTCTGAGACGTTGGCACGAAGCTGCAGGCAGCCTGAGTTATACCGAGATATCTGACCTGATCAGCCAGAACATCAATAGTTTTTATCACCGGCTGTTCCAGTTCTTTACGTCCCGCCCGGAAATCTGTCTTAAACCTCCCTACAAGGCGGCACTGTTGCGGCACCTGCCACAGCTTTTACAAACCGAGCCGCGCTTTCGCCACCGGATCAGCAGACTGCCTGGCAAATACCTGGCAGCCATTCTGGCAGCAGAAATAGGAGCGTCACTGGTCTACACCAGTAACCGTGACGAAGATTTTGAGGAGATGATCCGACGCCATCTGGAACGGGTTGGTGCCTGAGAAATAGCTGTTTTTCTTCTTTCTCTGAAAAGGCGACCTGTGCTACAAAGATAGTCACTATGGCATCAACGTATCGGATGAATTGAACTAGTTACTACATTCTATAGAAGGAGAACAATCATGTCCCGCTCAAATGATCATGCCATCACCACCACCCTGCTGGCCCTTGCC
>DAIQQT010000324.1:0-3775 GCA_036786685.1 Trichlorobacter sp. | reverse complement strand
TGGATGACGCCCCGACCAACATTCAGATGCTGAATGAGACCCTGAAAGACGGGTATCACCTCTTCTTTGCCACCAGTGGCCGCGACGCCCTGCGGATTGCGTCTGAGTCCATACCGGACCTGATCCTGCTGGATGTGATCATGCCGGAAATGGATGGCTATGAAGTCTGCCGGAAACTGAAGGCTGATCCTGCCCTGCGGAACGTGCCGATCATTTTCATCACCGCCATGAATCAGCAAGAAGACGAAGCGATCGGACTTGAGCTGGGGGCGGTTGACTATATTACCAAGCCGTTCAATCCAACCATTGTCCGACTGCGGATTCGCAATCAGCTGGAGCTGAAACGCCAACGGGACCTGCTGGCCCGACTCTCACACCTTGACAGTCTTACCGCCATTCCCAACCGGCGTGCTTTGGATGAAGCCCTGGAACGGGAATGGCGGCGCGGTACCCGTTCTCTGAAACCTCTGTCACTGCTGATGATTGATATTGATCATTTTAAGGCCTACAACGACAGTTGCGGTCACCTGGCCGGTGATGACTGCCTGCGCTCCTTTGCACAATCCCTGAAAGTCCCGCTGGAACGGGCTGCAGACTTTGTCGGCCGGTATGGCGGTGAGGAGTTTCTGGCCATTTTGCCGGAAACAGATGAAAAATGTGCCATGATTTTTGCCCGCGAGATTCAGGAAGGGCTGGCAGAACTGGCCATCCCCCACCCGGCCTCCCCCCTGGGAACGATTGTGACAACCAGTATCGGTATTGCCACGGCAGTTGCCAACCGGGAGCACGAACATTGCTGGCTGTTGCAGGGGGCGGATAACGCGCTGTATCAGGCAAAGCAGGAAGGACGCAACAGGATTGTAGCCGCTCCTCTGCTTTCCAGCTGATCCCCCATGCCCAAGGAACTGACCCACTGGTGGCTGGCAACAGAGGCAGTACAACAGCTACCCTTTGACTGTGCTACCCGGCGCCTGCTGGAAGAACATCAGGCAGCCTATCTGGTGGGGGCAGTCCTTCCCGACACCCTGCTCCATCTGGTGCTGGGCCGCTGGAGTGCCACCGCCCTCCAGTTATCCCGGGACTTCCATCAACCACCAGGCAACAGCTTCAAGCCGCTACTCGCCTATGCTGCTGCAAACGTCCCTTCTCTTTCCCCCGGTGAGATTGCCTGTCTCCTGGGGGTTGCCAGCCACATTGAGGCCGACATTGTCTTCCACCCCTACATCTGCGCATTGGCTGGCGATCATATCGGACGCCACTACCAGCTTGAGACTGAACTTGATCTGTATCTGCTCTTTAGGGGCAAAAAACCGCCGGTCTGGCGGTTGGATGAGCTACTGACCGGGGAGGTCAGTGATCAGGCACTACTGGCACTACGCGGTGTCTTTGACCCAACAGGCAGGTTGCCTGACGAGATACTGCAGCATGCACTGCGGCTGCATGGACAGATTCAGGGGATGTACGGCAGTCCCCCCTGGCAATTGCTGGCATGGCTTCTGGGACTGTTGCCAAACTACTGGCTGCGCTCTTGCCAGAAGCTGTTCTACCCCTTTGACTGGCAACGGGGACGCTCAAAAAACTGGCCGGTCAGCTGGTGTCATGCAGTAACCGGTCAGGAACGGGGCGATACACCTGACGGTCTTCTGGTAGACGCATGCAACAGAATCACGGACCTGCTCCGCAGGGTTGATCAGCAGGGTATTGTCCAAAGCTTCAGAACCCATCCTGGCGAAAACCTAATTACTGGTCTGGCGACTCCTTCTGTCCATACTCCCACAGCAAGCGCCGCAACTGCTCCGTCGTGATCGGCTTGGGCAGGTAGGCATCCATACCGGCATCAAGAAACCGCTGTTTATCACCACTCATGGCATAGGCGGTCAACGCAATGATCGGAATATGCCCACCCTTTTCAGCCTCAGTAGCCCTGATAATTGCGGTGGCCTGCATACCGTCCATCTCCGGCATCTGGATATCCATCAGAATCAGGTCAAAGGACTCCTGCCGCCAGGCCTCAACCGCCTTGCGGCCGGTATCGACAAAACGGACCCGATGCCCCTCCCTCCGCAGGATTGCCTCCATCATCTTGCAATTGACGACTGAATCCTCCGCCACCAGAATCCTCAAACGACGGCAAACCGCCTGTGCTTCATCCCGGGCTGCGCTGTCACGTTCAGCGGCATCCCGCTTGCTGATCTGACAGGGAATGGTACAGGTAAAGATGCTTCCTTCGCCAATCCTGCTTTCAACCTTGATGGTTCCTCCCAGCATCTCCGCCAGATGACGTGAGATTGAGAGTCCCAATCCGGTACCGCCAAATTTGCGCGTGGCGGAAAGATCTTCCTGCACAAAGGGGGTGAACACCCGCTCCAGATTTTCAGCCATGATCCCTTTGCCGGAATCACTGACTATCAACTCCAACTGCATGGTGTTCTCGTCAAGGCTGCTGCCGGACAACCTCAGCCGGATAGCGCCCTGCTCGGTAAACTTAAGGGCATTGGAGAGGAGATTGACGCCAATCTGCTGAATCCGTGCCGGATCTGACACCAGTAATCCTGACAGATTTACGGCCAGTGAGACCTCAAAACGCAGGCCCTTTTCCCGCACAATCGCCCCGAACATCCGTTCAAGCTGATTGAGCAGCATGCGGGGTTCAAAGGGAACCTTGACAATCTCCAGTTTGCCCGTCTCAATTTTGGAAATATCCAGCACATCACTGATGATATCCAGCAGATTGTTGGCCGCAGCCATGGAATCTTTGGCCAGCTCTTGCAGCTCGCCTGATTCCAGACGCTCCACCAGTAGCGAGTTGATACCGATAATGGCGTTCAGCGGCGTCCTGATCTCATGACTCATATTGGCCAGAAAGAGGCTCTTGGCCTCGCTGGCGCTCTCTGCTGCCTGACGGGCAAGCACCAGCTCCTGTTCTGCCTGCTTACGCGCTGAAAAATCCCGTACAAAGGCCTGATACGTGCCATCCGGCATCATCTTGCTATTCATCTCAACCGGCACCAGACGACCATCTTTGCGCTGTAGCAGTCGCTCAAGCATAACGGTCTGGCCAAGTTTGAGCAGGTCATAGCGCAACGGCAACCGTTTACGCTCCTCTTCACTGAACAGCTGGCTGATGTTCATTCCGATCAGCTCTGCCTGCGAATAGCCGGTCAACTGCTCAGCCTGCTGATTGGCACCAATAATGGTTCCTTCAATATCCCCCTGCAAAATCGTATCAGCTGCCAGATCGATCAGGGTGCGGAAATGCTCCTCATTTGCCCGCAGCTCTCTGGTGCTGCGGGCAACCATCCTGCGCAGCCCCCAGTTCCAGAACAGCAACAGCAGCGCAACCAGCAGCACGCCGCCAAACACCAGCCAAAGCCAGGCATAGTCGGGGTGGGTCATCAGGTCAAGGATGCCAGGGGACTCTTGCAAGGCCAGGACTGCATCACCATTCTTTGCCACTGCCATGGCAGGCAGTAGCAGCGCAACCAGCAAACCACCTATTAAACTGTACAAAAGCTTCATGGAAGCATCTCTCCTGAACCAGCACGATCTTTCAATTTCAGCTCCCCCCGCTGCAGGCAGTGGACCAGCTCAAATCCCAGCAGCACCAGCAACCAGCTGGTGTAAATCCATATCAACAGAAACGGCAGTAACGACAAGGCACCGTACATGTCGTTATAGCGGACAATACCGAGCTGAAACCGTAAATATATGCTATGTGCCAGCTGCCAGCATGCGCCGGTGATGACTGCTCCGATCAATGCCGAGCGGAAGGTAA
>DAIQQT010000323.1:0-3780 GCA_036786685.1 Trichlorobacter sp. | reverse complement strand
GGACGTCGCCTTAATCTGCTGGCACGGATCGCCTTGTTAAAGAAGGATAACAGCGCAGCAAACAATTTTGCTGAACAAGCCTTGGCAGCCAACAAAGCTGATGGCCTGGAACTTGAACGTGCAAATTCACTACGGTTGTTGGGAACTATCAGGTCGCAGGAAAGACAGTTTGATAAGGCAGAAGCGTTATTGCAGGAAGCACTGAACCTTGATAAACAGCAGGAAGACTCTGCAAAGATCGCAGCAGACCTGGAAGCACTGGCTGAACTGGCGGGCTTAAAAGGAGATACAAGCCTGCAGCAGGACTATCTGCAGCGGGCAAAGATCGTCAGGGAAAACAGCAGGAGACTACGCAAGCAGGAACAGTAGGTCAGAGCAACCCCTGACGCCAGCTAAAGGCCTTTTTCTGGCAATCAAGCACTAGACCAGGTGAAACTCCCAACCGTCCAAGACACTCTTCAGCCTCTTCAAATTCAAGCTGTTCAATCATCTCAGCCAGACAGAGCATGGTACCCAGATCGCCCTCATGGGCAAGCAAGGCACCAACAATATCATCTGACAAATTCAGCTTTTTACGCATATCATCCGGCCCGATCTCAAAGACATCCTTCAGTACTGACAAGGTCCCCAGCATAAAACACTCATCAGGCTGGGCATAGCGCAGAAGCCGTGTCTCTTTCAGTTCAAGCCGGGACTCTTCCATAAAGGCTGCCCTCACCGCTGCCATATCCAGCAGCGGATTATTCATTCCCAGGCCACCATCATCGGCAAAGATAGCCAGTTGTACCCATCGCTTCAGATGCTGCATCCCCACCAGGGTAATGGCATGACGCACAGTACGGATCTTTTCGCGGGTGGCAAAGGAAACTGAATTGACCAAAAGGAGCAGCTTGTAGGTCAGGGCAGGACTTTGTTTAAAGGTATGTTCGATTTCATCAATATCAGCATTGCGGGAAAGCTGCTGCATCAACTGAAAAAAGGTACTGGCAGAGTTGGCAAGCCGTGTCTTCTTGACCAGTGATGGACGGGCAAAAAAGTAGCCCTGAAACAGCTCAAACCCCATCTTGCGGCAACGCAGATACACATGTCGGCTATCAACCTTTTCTGCCAACAGTTTAACCGGATAACGGTTGAACAGCTCAACCTCCTGATACTGCTCCTCAAGGGGAGTGGTGATCATATCCACCTTAATGATATCCACCAGACCATCGTACAGCGCTTCATACTGGGGGGCATAGCGGTGATCATCAAGAACCAGTTGATAGCCCTGCTGCTTCAAATTCCGGCAACGTTCAATAATTTCAGGGGTAATGGCAACATCTTCCAGCAGCTCAAGACCGATCATTGAACCGGGCAGTAATTCAACAGCATCACTTAGCAGCATTTCAGCATCCACATTGATGTAACCGGGCATATCGCCCAGTATTTCATGGATACCAAAACTGGAAAGGACATCCAGCATCACACGGGAGGTTGCCTGAACCGGGCACTGAATATCAGCAGTAGCGATTGATTTGGGAGAGCGGAACAGCAGTTCATACCCGACAACCTCTTCAAGGCCGTTCAGGATCGGTTGTCTACCCATCAGATAACTGTTACTGTCCACAAAAACTCCCTAACCCCTCACGGTGATGCTGATTAGATAGGTATACCATCAGTTTGAAATTTGTCATGTCAGTTTTTGTTGTATCAAACCAGATCTGATAAAACCAGACCTTCAAGCAGACCGTAATCACTGACCTTCATGGAATGGAAGCCAAAACGTTTGAGGGTTAACAGGGTAATCAGACTGCCGGCAATGATCAGATCTTCTCGACCTTTTTCCAAACCGGCAATTGAAAGGCGTTGTTCAGGGAATAAGGGGAGCAGCAGATCGTAGATACGCTGGATCTCCTGCTGTTCCAGCACACAGTTATTGACCTTGCGATAGTCATATTCAGTCATTTGCAGGGAGATTGCCGCCAGCGTGGTGGCAGTACCGGCAGTGCCTACCAGCAGCGTGTCAGGGGAAGGTGCTACCTGAGCCTGAGCCAGCTGCTGCTGTAGGCAGTCAAGTTCACGCTCGATCTTGTCTGCCATGGCTGCAGGGTCAGACTTGCCTTCAGTCAGTCGCACCACCCCCAACGGCAGGCTGTGAACAAAAAGGGGGCAGGCGCCCCGAGCCATGGTGTACTCGGTACTCCCCCCCCCTACATCAAACATCAGCACCTGTTCCGGCTGTTGGTCCAGACCAGCCAGTACACCGGTCAGGGTCACCCGGCCTTCTGTCAGGCCATCAATCACACCAAGCCTGATCCCTGTTTCCCGGGCCATCTGCTCCACAAAGGACGGGCCATTGACTGCATCACGAACCGCGCTGGTTGCCACAGCCCGGACCATGTCTGCCCCATACAAGCGAATGGTTTCAGCAAACTGGTGCAGACAGGTTCTGGCACGCTGCATGGCATCTGCAGCCAGGCCGGTTTCACGGCTGAAACCACCACCCAACCGGACAATGATCCGATTAAGGGCCACCTGCTCAAACTGCCCATCATCAAACAGATCAGCAATCAGGAGTCGTGCAGTGTTAGTTCCAAAATCAATGGCTGCTATACGACAAGACATGCTTACTCGCCGTCCAGGATACGCTCCTTCAGCTCTTTACCAACCTTAAAGAATGGCAGTTTTTTGGGTTTTACTTCAATCGGCTCACCTGTTTTGGGATTACGACCGGTATAGGCGCCATACTCCTTGACCACAAAGCTCCCCAGGCCGCGAATCTCAATCCGCTCACCGGCAGTCATCGCCTCGCTCATGGAGTTAAAGATCATGTTGACCACCTCTTCAGCCCGCTTGTGAGAGATCTCGCGTTGGAGTGCAAAGGTTTCGATCAGTTCAGACTTGTTCATGGTACGCTCCTTGTTGTGCAGATTCGCTATGAAAAACAGCTTATTCAGGTTCGGGTCAGTAAGGCCACTGTTTCCAGATGGCCGGTCTGGGGAAACATATCCAGCGGTGTCGCTTCAATCAGCCGGTAACCTGCAACACCACACAAGTGGCCCAGATCACGGGCCAGCGTTGCAGGATCACAGGATACATACACAATCCGTTGTGCCCCGAGCTGGCCAAGTTCACGGGCTACATCAGCAGCCCCAGCTCTGGGCGGGTCCAACAGCACCAGGTCAAACAGGGCATGTTGAGCTATCAGATAACGCAACTCTTTTGAAGCGTCGTTACATCTGAAAGTGCTATTGTTTACACGAAGTTGTCGGGCATTGTCAACTGCCGATGCAATCGAAGGGGCAAACCCTTCAATCCCCAGCAGCTCCTGTACCACACCGGACATCGGCAGAGACAGGTTGCCATTACCACAGAACAGATCCAGCAAGCGCTGATTTGCAGCTGGCTGGGCATAGCCACAGACCAGTTTGACCATCTGCTGGTTCTGCAGGCGGTTAACCTGGGAAAACCCGCCGACTTCATAGCCAAGCTCCATCATGTCTGCTGTTTCTGTACAGCAGGGCACCTGATAGGTCAGATGGCCAGAGCCAAAGACCGACTGCAGCGCTTCCTTTTTGCCAATTTGCAGAAAAAGCCCGCAGAGCCCCAACTGGTCCTGATGCTGCAAAAGCAGTTGCTGCAAACGCTGCAGGTCGCTACCAATGTAATGCACAATAGCGACGACGCCTGCCACCCCCTCCTCCAGGCTGATCTGAGGCACACGGTTGCGATCCGGCAACAACTGAATAACCTGCCGCAGTTCCAGCATGGCAGTATTAATTGGTGACGTACAGATTGGAC
>DAIQQT010000322.1:0-3815 GCA_036786685.1 Trichlorobacter sp. | reverse complement strand
CGTGTCCTCAAGACCTGCCTTACGTGCATTTCGCAACCCGTAAAAACGGTTGGTAAGTCCGGCATCAACCGTGCCTGCAGCGATCATCTCAAATTCGGTTTTGTAGTCCGGAACCGGTACAAGGTCTATTTTTAACCCAAAGCTGTGTGCCATACGGGTGAAGGTCTCAAGCTGGATTGTTTTTTCAAGGGCGGCAACCCGTTTGCCGTTCAAATCAAGGATCGACTGAATACCGCTGCCTTTACGGGCATAGACCTGCGACCAGCCGGTCAGCACCGGGGTCTTGTGAAACAGAAACCGTTTTTCCCGCTCAGCCGTGTAGGCTACATCAGGCATCAGATCAAGCTCGCCCTTTTCAAGCCGTTTTATCCCTTCTGCCCAGCTGCCAGGTGCATACTGCAGTTTCCAGCCCTCAAGCCCTGCAATATGTTCCAGGATTTCAATGAAAATGCCAGTGGGCCTGCCTGTGGATGAGGTAAAAATCTTTGGCTCGTTTTCATAGACCCCCACCCGTACCGTGACCTCTTCTGCAACAGCCTGACACGGTGCTATGCAGCAGCCTATCAGCAGCAGCCAGAGCAATGCAGGCCACACGCCATACCAGCCACAGAGCGGGATATCTCTTTGCCGTGATCTCATGACGACACTTCCTGTGTTATCGGCAATCTGAAACCAAGCGTGCTCCCTTTGCCGGGTTCGCTCTCCAGCCAGATACTGCCCCCCATCAGTTCCACCAGCTTCTTGCAGATGGAAAGCCCCAGACCGGTGCCTTCGTACTTGCGGCTTAAGCCGTTATCAACCTGATAGAACGGTTTAAATAACCGCTCTGCCTGATCCAGCTCAATACCGATGCCGGTATCAGTTACCGTCACGATATACGCATCGGCTTCCCTGGCCGCCTGCACGGTGATGCTGCCCTGCTCGGTAAATTTCAGCGCATTGGACAGCAGGTTCAGGAGTACCTGTTCAACCCTCCGTTCGTCACTAATAATGCCGTCCAGATCATCAGCAACAAGAACCTCCAGTTGCAGCCCCTTCTTTTCTGCCAGCGGCTGAATCGTCTGGGTTACCTTGCGGATTGATTCTGCAAGATCAAACGGCGCAGTAGACACGGTAAGCTGCCCGGCCTCAATCTTTGAAATATCCAGCACATCACTGATTAACGAGAGCAAGTGGCTGGCGCTGTTCTTGACCATGGTCAGCTGCTTGCTCTGCTCCGCATTAAGCGGCCCGCCCAGTTCCTGCAGCAGGATACCGGTGAAGCCGATGATGGAGTTGAGCGGGGTGCGCAGTTCATGGGACATGGTGGCCAGAAAAGCCGATTTGATCTGATCAGCCATTTCTGCCCGTTCTTTGGCTTGCGAAAGGGACAGCATGGCAGTTTCAAGCTGCCGGGTGCGTTCATTCACGCGCTCTTCAAGATGGCTGTTTAACTCCTTCAGGCTGGTTTCACTCAAGACAAGTTCTGCAGTGCGTTCTACGACAACTTTCTCAAGTCTTTGGTGCTGTGTGGTCAAGGTACGAAAATATGATCCCAACAGAATACTTAACAACAGGCCTGACGGCAGTAGCAGCCAGTAGCCCAGCGGGTAGTTGTTCGTCATATAGGCTTGGCTGGGGGTCATAACCAATGCCCATTCCCGTCCGCAAAAAGAGAATTTCCTTGTGGTGGCAGGCAGATCAGGAAACAGGAGGGAATACCATGAACCATCTCCATTCAGTCGTGCAGGCCAATGATGCAGTAACTGACGTTCCTTTGGTGCAGACAGGTCAAGCAGATCAAAGGGAAGACCGATAGGCGCGGTTTTTGTGAGTGAAGCGGCAAGCAGTTTTTCCATGTTCAGCACCACCACGGTAAAGCCCTGCAAAGCCTTACGCCGCTCTGCAACCGTTGCAACCGGCATCCCTCTGGCATAAAGAGGATTAAAGACCAGTACGCTGTATTTGGGCTGACCATCCTGCACCAGCATGATCCGTTCTGTTGCCGTTGGCCTGCCTGTATCCCGCGCCTGTTCCAAGGCTGCCAGCCTGACCGGGTCTGATCCCACATCAAAGCCGATCGCCTTGCGGTTATCAGCCATCGGCTCAATATACCAGACCGGATAATAGGTACCACGGGTGGCGGCAGAAATAAGGCCACCCGTGCTGTTCCGTTCTGTAATACCACGCTGTGCAATCTGCTCACTGCGTCCCTGTTCTTCAAAACGTCGCCGTTGATCATTGGTAACACGGGGGTTCCAGGAAAGTGCCTTGATCTCATTGCCAATTTGCAAAAACGGAAGCGTAAAATCGGCAAAATCAGTGCGTGTGACCTCATCTGATGCCACAATAAAATTGCGCAATGCGATCACTACCAGCTGTGTGTCATCAATTTTGTTCACAATGGTGTCGGTACGTAACGCAACATCGCTTTCCAGGCGGATCTTGAAGGAAGCCAGCTCTGACTGTCTGACCAACCAGAACAGCACAACCGTCAACACCAGGCCTGACAGCACCACAACCGGCACACTCCAATGAAAACCATAGGGCATCAGATGCTTTGTATCAGGCTGACCAGTACTCATCCTTGCTCTCCCGTGACAGCATCACCCCTTTGTGTGCCACTATCCGGAGGGGTATGCCGCAGTTCCCGTGCAACCGGCAATCTGAAACTGAACGTACTTCCCTGTCCCGGCTCGCTCGTTAGACAGATGTTGCCCCCCATCAGTTCCACCAGTCTCTTGCAGATGGAGAGCCCTAAGCCCGTTCCTTCGTACTTACGGGTCAGGCCGCTATCCACCTGGTAGAACGGCTTGAACAGACATTCGGCCTGTTGCGGTGCTATGCCGATGCCGGTATCGGTAACCATAACAACGTAGCTGTTGTCTTCCCGTGTCGCCTGCACGGTGATACTGCCGGTTTCAGTAAATTTGACCGCATTGGAAAGCAGGTTCAAGAGCACCTGTTCCACCCGGCGTTCATCACTACTGATCTGCCCCACCTCCGGGTCAATCTGCAGCGCCAGCTCCAGCCCTTTTCGCTCAGTCAGGGGGCGAATAATCTGGACCGTCTTCACCAGCGACGCTGACAGATCAAACGGCTCACAGGCCACCGTTAACTGACCAGCCTCAATCTTGGAGATATCCAGAACATCAGAGATCAGTGACAGCAGGTGGTTGGCGCTGTTTTTGACCATGTTCAGCTGCTTGGTCTGTTCAGCATTGACCGGCCCGCCCAGCCCCTGCAGCAGGATGCCGGTGAAGCCGATGATGGAGTTGAGCGGGGTACGCAGTTCATGGGACATGGTGGCCAGAAAGGCTGATTTCAGCCGATCTGCCGCCTCGGCCCGCTCTTTGGCCTCCTGCAGTTCAGCAGCCTGCGCCACCTGTTCCAGCAGCATCTGCTCCACTCGCAGACGTTCTTGCTGCAGTCGTGCCTCTGCCTCAATCCGGGTCTGCACCTCCTGCTTGAGGCGATGGTTCCAGAAGGCAAACAGGGCAATCACGGCCAGCGCACCAGCTACAATCTTCCAGATCAGGGAATAGTCATGTTTCTGCTCAATCCACTTACCGGCAATCTTGCGCTCTTCATCAACTGTCAGCGTTGCCAGGGCCTTGTCCAGGATACCCGCCAATGGCCGGTTGGCGTGGGGAACACCGAACTGCAGGATCGAACGGGGCTCTGCCAGACTGCCCATTAGCTGCAGGTTGTTGAGCAGTTCCTGTTCAATCAGGTAGACCGCCACAGCCCGGTTACCGGCATAGGCATCGGCCTCTCCGCGACTGACCGCATCCAGGGCAGCGGCGGTGGAGTCGTACTCCCGCAGCACTACAGAC